>NZ_JAFCMA010000020.1:0-155728 GCF_018130125.1 Bradyrhizobium sp. AUGA SZCCT0177
CGCCTTGTCGTCTTCGCCAATGCCGTAATCAGGTCCGGACAGCCTTGGAAAGGCGCTAACGCCTCTTGACAGCTAACACGGTAGATCCCGGCTCAAGGCCGGGACGACAGTTTCTTCCGAATTGAGTTTTGGAAAACTGCAAACACAATAACTCCGCCCCCGCGCCTTCCCGTTCGTTCAAATTGTCCGCAACTGCAACCAGCGTCCCCTCAGCGCGTTTGATCGGCGGGAGGTATCCGCCATGGCAATTTTCGGTCGAAAGTCCCGGCCCTCTCGCCGGCGAACCAACCAGCCCGCATGGATGACCATCGACGGCAGTTTTGCCGCGCGTCAATGCACGGTCATCGACATTTCGGAAGGCGGTGCGCGATTGCGGGTTGAAGACCCGCAATTCGTCAAGCCGCATTTTCATCTGAAATTTGACCGGGCCTCCCCGGGCAGGGCCTGCAAGCTCGCCTGGAAGAAGGGCGACCTGATCGGGATCAAGTTCGTTTAATTGGGCAAAGCAACAATGTAGCCCGGATGAGCGAAGCGACATCCGGGTGTCCGGCCCCTGATCCCGCATGTCGTGGAGCCTGTCATCGGGCGCGCATTCGCGCAACCCGGTGGCTCATGCGGGCTACAGCTGCGGCGACCGCCATCATTGAGTGTCATGCGGTGCAACAATCGACGCCCGCTATGGAACAAGTGTTCCCGCCAGCAGTTGCCAGCGACGAAACCAAAATCGACCTTTGATTCAAAAGCCGGGTTCGTATTTGCACCGACGCAGGCTCTCAAAGCGAAATCATTTGAGAGACTCGGGGAACAATAGGCCATGCGTGTCTTGATCCTAGCCTTGTCGATCCTGGGAATTCTTGTCTGCTCGGATGCTGCCAAGGCCGGGCCAAGCACGACCACGCGCGATCAGGCCGCATCCGTCGATGAGGCGGTCTTTACCGACGAAGCAACGCAGGAAACCGAGGATCGGATCGGCCTCGACAAGCCCAAGCGCCGCGACCTGCAGCGCCGTCTGACCCGTCTCGGCTTCGACACCAGGGCGAACGGAAAGTTCGACGCGCGGACCCGCGCCGTCATCACGCGCTGGCAGGCCGCGCGCGACTATCCCAAGACCGGTTTCCTCAACACGTTGCAGCATCAGGCACTCCTGAACGATTCCGTCTCGACGGCGAACGCCAGCATCCGCGACAACAAGTCCGGCAACGAGCGCCGCGCCCGTCGTCGCGGCGGGGGCGGCGGCGGTCCGGTTGGTGTGATCGGCGGCGTCGTGGGCGGCGTGGTCGGCGGAATTTTCGGACGCCGGTGATCCGTAAATGCTCCTTGAACCCGGCCGCCGCGACCGGCAGCGAGACGTGGGGCAGTTAGCCGCGCCCCAACACAAATCCGTCATTTGACACTTCGTCTAATTTTGTCAAATTCGTCAAATGAAGCCCCGCGACCGCATCCTCGATGCCGCCATGCTGGTGTTCCGCCGGCAGGGGTTTCGGCGCTCGTCGATCGAGCAGGCGGCGGAGGCCGCCGGCCTGACACGTCAGGCGCTCTACCATCATTTCAAGTCCAAGGAAGAACTGTTCCGCGCCGTGATCGAGCGGCTGCATGAGAACGCGCTGGCCGCCGAGATCGCGGGGGGCGAGGCCACCGAAAAGGCCGGCGGCGGTCTCGCCGACATCCTGATCGCCGAGATCACCGCGCGGATCGGGCAGTTGATCGCGCCGCTCGAGGGTTCGCCCCATATCGAAGAGCTGTTCTCCGAGCACCTGCTGCAGGCCCGCGACATCTACCAGAAATATGCCGCGCATTATGCCGCGCAGCTGACGTCCACGATCGAACGCGTCTGCCGCAAGCAACGTCTCGCGATCAAGGGCATGACCGCGTCCGACCTCGCGAGGTGCGTCGAAATGGCGTTCAACGGCACCAAGTCCGCCTATCCGGCGATGCAGCCGGCCGACGCCTTCCTGCGGGATTTCGGCATCATGGTGCGCACGCTGGTTGCCGGCGCAGTGAGCCCGTCGCCGAAGCCGCGTTCAAGAGAAACTGCAAGAAGACCTGCAACAAAACCTGTCGCAAGCAAAACCGCCCGCAAATCAGGAGATCGCAGATGAGTACGATGACGATCAACGGCCGTGTCGCACCCCTGCCCGACGACGTCGACGCCATGCTGATCGATGTGGTTAGAAGCGATCTCGATCTCACCGGCACCAAGCTCGTCTGCGGCGCCGGCGTTTGCGGCGCCTGCACCGTGCTGGTGGATGGCGCGCCGGTGGCGAGTTGCCTGATGCCGGCCCGCGCCGCCGCCGGCAAGACAGTCACCACGGTCGAGGGCATCGGCGCCGAAAAGCTGCACCCGGTGCAGAAGGCGTTCATGGTGCACGACGCGCTGCAATGCGGGTTCTGCACGCCGGGCTTCATCGTCGAGGCCGCGGCGTTTCACGACCACTGGCGCGCAACACGAGGAACGGCAACACCTTCGCGCGACGAAATCGGCGCGGCGCTGTCGGGGCATCTGTGCCGCTGCGGCGCCTATGACGGCATCTTCAGCGCGGTGGCCGCGGCCTGCAGCGGCCAGTTCGACGGCGGCGACATCGTCTCGCCGCGCGTCGAGGCGCGCGACAAGGTGACGGGTGCGGCGAAATACACCGTCGACATCCGTCATGAAGGCCAGCTCGAAGGCGTCATCCTGCGCTCAGAGATCGCGCATGGCAAAATCGCAGAGCTCGACCTCGCGCCCGCGCTGGCGCTGCCGGGTGTCGGCGCCGCGATCTCGCTGCTCGCTGAAGACCGTATCGTCCGCTTTGTCGGCCAGCCCATCGCCGCCGTCGCGGCCAGGGATCGCAAGACCGCACTGGCAGCGATTGCCGCGATCAAAATATCCAGCGAAAAGCTGCCCTCGGTGATCGGGCTCGATGAAGCCCGCAAGCCCAATGCGCCTGTGGTGTTCGAAAAGGCCGACCGCAAGAAAGCCGGCAACGTCTCCGAAGGCGCCGGTGCGCCGGCGCCGTGGAAGGCGAACATCCGCGGACCGTCAGCTGCGTTCTCGCTCAAGCCGAAGCAAGTCCGAAGCTGGGTCGAACGCGCGCGGCAGGAGAAAAATCCGTTGCTGGTCGAAGGCGTGTTCCGGACCGGCACGCAATCGCATACCTGTCTGGAGCCGCACGCCACAGTCGCGCATTTCGAAGGCGACCGGCTCACGGTGCACGCCTCGACGCAGAGCGTGTTCCATTTGATGGAGCTGATCGCCAAGCGTTACAAGCTCGACCACGACAAGGTCCGCGTCATCGCCGATCACGTCGGCGGCGGCTTTGGCTCGAAGGCCAGCCTCGGCGCGGAGACGACGATCGCGATCGATCTGGCGCGCGCCGCCAACGCGCCGGTCCGCGTCGCCTTCGATCGCCACGAAGAGCTTTCGGTGACCGGCTATCGGCCGGCGTCGGAGGTCAAGCTCGCGCTGCTGCCGTCCGAGCAAGGCGGCCTGAAAGCGCTGTCGCTCACGGCCTACGCCGACACTGGCGCCGCGATCAATTCCACCATCGCCACCCTGGCACGGCTGATCTATCCGGCTGATGGCAAGGAGCTCGCCGATTTCGACGTCATCAGCAATTTGCCGCCGGGGGCGGCGTTTCGCGGCCCCGGCGGACCGCCGATGGCGTTCGCGGTGGAGCAGGCGATCGACGAAGCCGCGCTGCGGATGAAGGTCGATCCAATCGAGCTGCGCAAACGCTGGGATACCGATCCCAACCGACGGCGGCTTTATGAATGGGCGCAAGGGCTCGACGTCTGGCGCAACCGGAAGTCACCGGCCGAGCAGACCGGCCGCTATCGCCGCGGCGTCGGCGTCGCCACCGGATACTGGCTTTATCTCTGGCAGCCCGGCTCGAAGGTCGAAGTATCGGTCAAGGGCGGCCGCCTGATCGCGAGTACGGCGATCCAGGATATCGGGACCGGCAGCCGCACCGTGATCGCCAATACGGTGGCGCGCGAATTCGGCCTCGAACCGCATGAGGTCGAGGTTCACATCGGCGATTCCAAGCTGCCGGTAGGCCCGGGCTCGGGCGGCAGCCGCACCACCGCCTCGGTGGTGCCGCCGACATTGCTCGCGATTCAAAAGCTCAAGGCCGCGATCGAGAAAAATGCAAAACGAAAGCCGGCGCCGGGCTCGAATGCGCCGTGGCGCGAATTGCTGGCGGCGTCGCCCGACCTCACCGCGTCAGGCGTGCGGCCGGAGGACAGCAGGCAGATGGCGCCGGGCGTTGAGTCGCCCCTGAAGCAGGTGGGGATTCTGGGCTGGATCTTCGGCAAGATGATGCGCTGGATGTCCAACATGGTGATCGGCGCCGGCGTACCGAGTTCGGTGCAGGTGATCGAGGTCGAAGTCGATACCTGGCTCGGCCATGTCCGCGTCCTCAACGTCCACACCGGCATCGCGGTCGGCAAGATCGCAGCGCCCGCGCTGGCGCGAAGCCAGGCGGCGGGCTCGGTCATTCAAGGCATTGGCTACGCGCTTTACGAAGCGCGCGAGATCGACGGGCGAACCGGCGATACGCTGAGTGGCGGGCTGGAGGATTACCGGATTCCAGGGATAGCCGACACGCCCGTGATCGACGTGCATTTCGACGAAGCCGGTTTCGATCACGTGCTCGGCGGTAGCGTCGGCATCGGCGAGGTCGCCACCGTGCCGACGTCACCTGCGGTCGCCAACGCGATCTACAACGCCACCGGCATCCGGCCGATGGAGTTGCCGATCCGGCCTGATCGCCTGATATCAGCCCTGAAAGGGAGGGCCGCCGCATGACATCAGCCATGACGACCGAATTCCGCGCCGCCGGCACCGACCTTTCCGAACGCCGCCGCAGCGGCGTCTCGAAGGGCCCGCTGATGGATATCGTGCCCGCGTCTGACATCTCGGGCATGAACTGGGGCGCCGACGGCACGCTGCGCATCGGCGCCTACACCACAATCGCTGCAATCGCCGCCGATCGAAGCATCGCCGCCGCCTATCCCGGCATTGCGGCGTCAGCGCTCGGCCTCGCAACGCCGCAGATCCGTCATCTGGCGACGCTCGGCGGCAACATCGCGCAGCGTTCGCGCTGCTGGTATTTTCGAAATCCGCATATCGCCTGCCTGAAGAAGGGCGGCACCGATTGTCCCGCCCGCAACGGCAATCACCTCTATCATGTCGCCTTCGATCTCGGCCCCTGCGTGGCGCCGCATCCTTCCACGATGGCGGCCGCGCTGCTCGCTTATGACGCGACCATCATCACCTACACGAGAAGCGGCCTGTCGATCCCGGACGTGCTGGGCGACGGCTCCAACGGCACCGTCGACAATTTGCTGCAGCCGGGCGAGATGATCCGGGGCATTGAACTGCCCAAGCCCCTGGAAGGCGAGCGCGCGTTCTACAAGCGCGCGATCAGCCGCTCCTATGCGGAATGGCCGCTGGTCGAAGTCTGCGCCCGCGCGGTCATCAAGGACGGCGCGTTCCAGTTCATCCGCCTCACCGCCGGCGGCATCGCGCCGGTGCCGCTGCGGCTGAAGGCGGCGGAAGGCGCCGTGCAAGGCAAGGCGGCCAATGCGTTGAACATTGAAGTGGCCGCCAAGCTTGCGACCTCAGGCGCAAAGCCGTTGCCGATGACGGGCTACAAGCTCGATCTGCTGGAAGGCGTGGTGCGCGATGTGCTGGAGAAGTTGGGCGCGTAAGCAGGCTCAGCCTTCAACAAACGGTGTCATACCCGCGCATGCGGGTATCCAGTACGCCGCGGCCATTCGGTTCTATCGCTGACGTCTCTGGAATACTGGATCGCCCGCTCCAGTGCGCAATTGCGCACAAGGCGGGCGATGACAGTGGGCCTAATGGCCGTCGAATTCGTCTTCCTCGTTGACCTTGCTTGAGTGCCGGTGCGCCCTCCTGCCGCCGAGTGAACCCGTCACGTAGGGCTCGCGCGATGAAGCGTAGGGACTGCGCCCTCCGGCCCTACCCGCGACTTGGTCGCCGGACACCGCAGCCGGCTGGCAGATCACCCGCCCGCTGGAGCGGCGCATCAGATCGACATGGATGTGGTCCTCGTGGTGACGGTTGGAGCCTGGCGCCAGCACGGTGTTGAACTGCTGGCAGGCGCTCGCCTGCACGTCGCGCAGAAAGCCCTGCTCTTCCGGCATGCCGCGCCAGCCGCCCTTCACCGTCACGCGCCGGCCATCGGCCAGCGTAAAGGAGGCGATATCGAGCGCGTTGCCAAAAGCGTGTTCGGAAATATGCGAATTCGGATTGCCGTTCATGCCGCGGCAGGAATAGGCGGAGATCTGCCTGATCTCGACCACGCGCACGCCGAACCAGCGCTGGGCGGCCGGCTGCACCGAATCGGCGAGCCAGCGGTCGAGCACCGAGACGATCGGACAGGCCAGCGTCGCGGTCGGTTTGATCGCGACTGGCCCCACCGTGTTGACGGGATCGCCCAGACCAGGTCCGAGCCGCGGAGGCGGCGCGGCGACGGGCGCCTGCGAATAGGGTGCCGGCGAGTAAGGCGCGGATGACGGGTAGCGGTCGCGCGGCGGATAAGAAGGCGCGGCCATATAAGAGCCGCCGCCGCGCGGGTCGCGCGATTGCGGCGCGCCTTCGGCCGGCAGATCGATTTCGTCGTCCTGCTGGGCCACGCCCGGCGCGGTCAGCGAGACCGGCCCGTTGGACGGCGCGCCATAGCTCGGCTGGCGCAGTGCCGTATCGGAATAGGTCTGCGACGGTGCGGCGGCAGGCGCCGGCCGGACCGGCCAGCGCGGCTGGTTGCCGATAGCGCGGGGCGGCCGCAACTCGTCGGCAAAACCGAAACTCGGGCTGCCCTCGCCGAGGGCTGCGACTTTCAGCGGAAATTGCGCGCCACAGGCGCCGGGACCGGAAATCGGGTCAATCCGGACCAGTTCGGGGGTCTCCTTGACCGCACCGGACTTCAGGCATGCGACCTCGGCCTCGGCCCGCCACGGTTCACGCTCGGCGGACTGAAACAGTCCGCGGCCGCAACCCGCCAAGGAGACAAGGACGAAGGAGCCGACGAGATACAAACGAACTCCGCGCGTCATCCGCGCACGTTCGGCGAATTTATTTAAGAAGTCTTCAACACGTTGATTTCATGAATCATTTACCATGCTTGCTGGAACCACCGGCTGTGGACAGGGCCGGGATGGACAGCAACGCTGACTTGTTTGGGCCGGGAACGCTTTGTTAGCCTGAAGCGTTATGAGCGGGCACGACGTGAACCAAGGGAGTATTCCCATGACCATGGTCAGCAGACTGAGCGTTGTAACCGCGTATCTCGCATTCGCCTTCGTCGGCGCCATTGTGATCGGCGTGTTCTAGGCTTCCGCTTCTTGAAGCCAATCGAAAACTGTTCGCCCGGTGGTCGCTCCACCGGGCATTTTCATGCGTGATGACTACGACCGCGGCTCCACAAAAGTCTGCCGCGACGACATCAGGCTTTCGTTCCCTGTCGTAATCCGGCGCCAGTTGTTGCCCGAGCAGTAGAAGCGGCCGAGCGCGCAGGCTTCGACGCGCAGCGTGTTCTGGCCTTTCATATCCATGGTGCCGTAATAGGTGTCGCCGCTGGCCTGGCTGTAGACGCTGCCGGTCCACTGCTTCTCGCTCTTCGGCTTCATGTTGATCAGGACGGCCTCGCCCTTGTCGTTGGAGGACGAATTGAGCACGTAGCCGCACAGCGCGTTGCCGCATTTGGCGATACGAACCGATCCCTTGCCTTCGGTCTGCCAGTCTCCAACAGGCGTGTCGGCATCGTCGGCGAAATCATTCGAGACACGCGAAATCTGCGGCACGGCCACCGGCGCCGGGCGCACCGGCTCGGCCGGCTTCGCAACCGGTGGTGCAGGCGGTGGCTGCGGCGGTGGCGCGGGCGGAACAGCGAGTGTTGCCGGCGGAGCGGGCGACTGCGGCGCAGGCACAATTTGCGTCGCGGCGGCGGCCGGCCTGTACACGGCCGGCGGCGGAGCGGCAACGGATTGAACCGGGGGCGGAGCTACCGCCGGTGCGGTTGGTAATGTCCTCGTTGACTCGCTGATCCTGCGATCATCGCGATAGCGATCATCGTCGTTGTAACGATCACGGTCGTCATAACGACCTCGGTCGTCATAGCGATCACGGTCATAACGACTTCGGTTACGCGAGGTGCCCGAAATCGAAACCGAGGCGCAGGAGGTCGAACGGCAATATCTGGACGCGTCGATCTGGATGCGATGGCCACCGACCACGAATGAAATCGAGTCACCCGCATACGCGGACGGACTGAGCAGCATCAGCGCGGCGAGAAAACAAAGGCGCTTCATCGGACCCTCCCCGGGTTGAGCGCACAAGCTAGGCCGCGGCCGGTTCCCCTGGATGTGATTTGAGTCACCTGGGTTCCCCGTGACCTACGTCACAGAAGGCGAACCCGGCCGGGCATAGGGTCTGCGCAAGTTCATCGCCAACCAATTCAAGCCGCCCAGGAGGCTCTCATGAAGAAGCTCTACATCCTCGCAGCCCTGCTGTTGGCCACCACCTCGGCCCATGCCGGAGGCATCTCGTTCCAGATCGAAGGCCAGCGCGTCCGCATCGAAGCGCCGCGCGGTTGTGCCTCGCTGTCCTGCATCAACATCACGGCGCCCGGCTTCAAGGGCCTCAAGTCCAACCGCTACGACGACGATGACGATGTCGCACCGGCGCCGGCGCGACCTGAATACAGCGACTCCAAGCGCTATAATGACGACAGGCGCTATAATGGCGATGATTACGCACCGGCCGCCGGCAAGCCCCGTTACAAGAACGACCAGGCCAAGCGTTACAGCGACGACGACTACGCGGCAGCGCCTCCAAGGCAGGACCGCCCTCCGGCCCCGGCTCCTGATCAGGCGGCGGCACCTGCCCCCGCTCCGGCCCCGACGACCTACGCCGCCGCGCCTCCGCAAGCCGACGTCGCACCACCGGCGCCCCCTCCGGCTGCCGAGCCGGCCCCAGCCAGGTACTCAGCGCCTGCTCCGGCTCCGGTTGACGCTGGCCCCGCGTCCGATGCGAACTCGCCGATCGGCGTCTGGGCCACCGAAGAGAACAAGGGCAATGTCCGCATCGAGCAGTGCGGCGACAATCTCTGCGGCTATGCCGTCAAGACCGGCGAAAAGATCCTGATCAACATGAAACCGCAGGGCTCGAAGTGGGCCGGCCGGATCAACGATCCCGACAGCGGCCGCAAGTACGACTCGACGATGTCGATGAAGAGCAACGGCTCCCTCCGCGTGCAGGGCTGCGCCTTCGGCGGCATGTTCTGCGGCGGCCAGACCTGGAAGCGCGTGAGCTGATATTTCTTCGAGCTGGACGTGCAAGGGCCTCGTGACACGTCACGGGGCCCTTTTCGCGTTTCCATTCGTTAACGACTCCTTACTCGCGATAGACGACGAAACAATTCTCCGCGCGACGAAACCGTTCTGGTCCCGCGACGAAGAAATCCCGAAACCAAGCCCGCGTAGTTCTCTTGCCCAACGAGGCGCCACCCGGCGCGCAACTCGGGCGCACCACTCACCAAACCTGCAAGAGGGACACACCATGGCTTTCGCACGCTCCACCATCCGTAACTGCCAATTGCTGATCGCGGCCACGCTTGCGTTCGGAATGCTGACGACCGTTTCGCAGGCCCATACGCAAGAGCAGGAGCAGATGTGCGCCGGCGACGCGATGCGGCTGTGCGGAGCGGAAATTCCCGATGTTGATCGCATCACCGCCTGCATGATCCGGCAGCGCGCGTCGCTGAGCGACGGTTGCAAGGCCGTGTTCCGTTACGAGCCCCCGGCCGCGACACCCGTCAGCTACGCGCCGTCGGCCAAGCCGTCGAAGCCGCTGAACCTGACCCCGCACAAGCGCGGCTGATCAACACTCTATGTAAGATAAGAAAGCGCCATGCCCGGGGATGCCGGACGTGGCGCTTGTCCGTTTTGCCTGACCATGACAACAAGGCGGAAACGTTCATCCCGCATTCAGCCCGGCAGCGCTGAAATCGCGGCGCCGCTCCTCGCCCTCGTCTCTCCCTGTTCCCGGAACTCCCCTTGATGCCGCGCCGGTTGCGATTCGCGCTTCTGCTGTTGGTTTGCGGCACGCTGTTTGGCGCGACGAACGGTTTCGCTGGCCCCTCCGTCACAGCAAGATCGGCGCAAGCCGCACCCGCGCAGCCTGCGGCGCCGGCGCAGGCTGCGCCCGATCCGGCGGCTCCCGCGGCCGACGCACAACAGGCCGCGGAAGAGCCGATCGGCAATGTCGCGACCGTGACCGGCAGCGCCAGCGTTATCCGCAACAACGAGACCACACCGCTCAAGGTCAAGGACGACATCTATTTGAACGACGTCGTGCAGACCGGCGCAAAGTCCTCGCTCGGCATCACCTTCAGCGACGCCACCACCTTTAACCTCAAGGCGAATTCGCAGATCACCATCGACAGCTATGTCTATGAGGATGGCGGCAAGCAAAATGCCGGCGTATTCGACGTCGCCAAGGGCACGGTTGCCTTCGTCGCCGCCGCCGTCGCCAAGACCGGCGACATGAAAATCACCACGCCGACCGCGACGCTGGGCATTCGCGGCACCACCGGCCTCGTCGAGGTGCCGGAAGGTGCGGCCGCCAACAGCCCGAACAACGTCGCCATCAAACTCTATCCCGACGCCGACGGCAGGGTTGGACGCATCGAGGTCAACGACCGCGCCGGCGCGCGGCTGGGTTTCCTCAACCAGGGTTCCAGCGGCTTTACGATAAGTCCCGGCGCGGGCGGCATGCGCTTTGCCGCGGTGCCGCTGACGATTTCGCCGCAGCAGGTGCTGCGCGATCAGGGCTTTGTGCGCCAGGTGCACTCGACGCAAAATCTCGGCCGCCGCGTTTTCAACGAGCAGCGCGATTTCCGCCGCGCCAACCCCGGCTTCAATCGTGGCAACGCTCCGCGCCGTGGGCCGCAGCAAAACGGATTGCCGGGACAGAACCGCACCGGCCAACAACCGGGCTTACAGAATCGTCCCGGGCAACAACGATTGCAGAACCGGCCGGGCCAGCCGCAACAGCTGCAGCAACCAGGCTCGCCTAACCGGCAGGGTCGGTCGTTGCAGCGGCCGGGATCGACGCAGCCGGGTACGCCACGGGAGACCGCCTTGCCGCCGCGACCCGGTCAGCCGCAACAACCGGTGACGGCGGGACGACCGGGCGTCCAACAAGGCGCGCCCTCGCAAGCTGGTGGGCCGCAGCGCTTCCAGCAGCCCGGCGGTCAACAACAGGGCGTTCAGCAACCGGGCTTCCGGCAAGGCTCACGGCCCGGCGGTTTGCAGGCTGCGCCCGGTGTGCTGCGGCAAGGCTTGCCGGCTCGACCCGCTCCGGGTCGGGCGCCGCCGCCAAGGGGAAGCAAGCTGCCGAAGGATGCGCGGTAAGCTCCGTCTGAAGGACGGCGTCGCTTCCGCTCGCCTATGCCCCGGCCATCCACGTCGTACTTGTCGAGGCACTGCAAAGACGTGGATGCCCGGCACAAGGCCGGGCATGACGAGAGATTGCGGATCACGCTGCGCGCCGAAACCAGTCCCGCATCTTCTGCATGAGGCTGCGCCGATCCCGGAATTCACTAACCGTTTCGACACGCGCAGGCTCAGGCACACGAGCAACCGACGTACCTATCTGCGCGACCCTCCCCGCAGCCATCGCGATCGGCCCGACATTTTCCAGAAACGCCCGCTCATAGCCGCGCGACAGCCGCTCGACCGCATCCGCCAGCGGCAGCCACTCCACCGCCTTCACGTCGCGCATCAGTTTACGGACCGGCTCGGCGCCTGCCTCCATCCGCCAGAAGTGCACGACCTTGGAGCCGCCGCGGGATTCGTAGACCAGCGTGCCGAGAAACTCGTGCACGGCGACATCGTGCCCGGTCTCTTCATTGACTTCGCGCTCGGCCGCAGCCCGCGGCGTCTCGCCGCGATCGAGCTTGCCCTTCGGCAGGACCCATTCGTTGCGCTTGCGCAGGCGCACGATCGCGACCAGCGGCGTCGCCGCCTGCCGCAACACAATGCCTCCCGCCGCCAGCACAGGCGCTCGCGCCATCGCCATCCTCTCCGATCGTCGTTGGAATGCTCCACACATAGAGAATTTCACGCGGCGATGCTACAGTCCGTGTTCTTCAGGCCAGAGACGCCGCATGCAAGACAGAACCGCCAGAACCGTCGGTGCGCTGTTCATCAGGCCAGATGGCAGCGTCCTTCTTGGCTTGCGCGCGCCCTCGAAAAAGGTTTGGCCAAGCCATTGGGACACAATCGGCGGACATGTCGAGGACGGCGAGAGCCTCGATGATGCCGTGATCCGTGAGGTTCAGGAAGAGACAGGCGTGACGCCAACCCGGTTTCGGCTGATTGCGACGGTCCGGGAACGGCAGCCCGAACGCTATGGCGATGCGCTGCATCACATCTACGCCGTGACCGCCTGGCAAGGCGGCGAGCCCGCCAACATCTGCGACGAACATACCGAGCTGCGATGGTTCAGCATCGGCGAAATGCGCGGGCTCGCGAACATCGTGGATGCCGACTATCCCTCCCTTGCCGAGCTCGGCTTAGCAGGAGGCGCCCGCGCCTGACGGCCGGCACGCAGCAAAAGAAAAGCCGCCTCACGGCGGCTTCTGTGATTTTGATTTACTGAGCACGCCGCTGAGTCGTTTCGGCGCTGACAACGCAGTCAGCCCTTACGTGCCATTGTTGTAAGCCCTTCCCCGATTGACTTCAGGGCTTCGGAAAACGCGCTGCCGAACATGGCGCCACCGGAAACGGCCTCAAGCTCACCATCTTTCAAGACCCGCTCGTCCAATGTGCGCTGGTTTCCATTGATCGACTTGCTGGTCTGCGTCATGGCACTGCTCCCTTGTTTGTTGCGGAGGTGTTAGCGGAGCCAAGATAATCGCACGATGTGTAGCGGCGCCTCGGTGATCCAGCTCACAGTCGCGGCAGTGCCTTGCGGAACACCACAATCATCCCTTTGGCTTCCGCAGCAACGCCTCACCGGCACGAACGCGCGCACCCTCGGCTACATTGTCGGCGAACTCAAAATGCTCCGGCGCCAGCACGATGATGGTCGAGCCGTGCTCGAACCAGCCAAGCTCATCGCCCTTGCGCATGCTGGCGGCGCACGGGAAATCCACCGGCCCCCTGCTCTGCGCGTTGAGAGTCACATCGAGGAAGTGCAGGCGGATGCTGGCGACCAGGATCGCGGCGACCGGCACCAGCGTCAGCGCTTCGCCGGACGCAAGCCGCGTCTCCAGCACCGCGCGCTCGTTCTTGCAGAACAGCCGCTCCACCCTTTTCAACGCAATGGGATTGACGTTCCAGACGTCGCCATGGATGAACCTCACCCGCTCGATCGTGGCGTCATAGGGCGCGTGGAAGCGGTGATACATGCTCGAGGTCAGCCGCAGCGTGAGGTAACGGCCGTTGCGGTGACGCTCCACCAAAGCGGGATCGCCGAGCAGATCCAGCAGCGAATACGGCGCGCCCTTGATCTGGAACAGTCTTGTGTCCTCGATCCGGCCGAAGGCGCCGATGATGCCGTCGGAGGGACTGGCGACAACGTTCGGATCCGGGTCGGCGGGGCGCAGGCCCGGGCGCAGCTCGCGGGTGAAGCAATCGTGCAGGCTCTTGAACTCGGTCTTCTTCGCCTCCGATAGGTCGAGATCGGAGAACAGCCGCCAGCAGGCGATCGAGGCGTCCCGCACCAGCGGGTTCTCGATCTTGCTGAACCAGCCCATGAAACGGGTGATGGCCGCCCGGGGAAACCGGTTGGTCAGCAGGAAATTGAGGTCTTCCTGCTGGGTAAAGGCCGAAATCAGGCCTTTGACTGTCATGAATCTGTTAGCAGGATTAGCTAGCGCTGGTGGCATGGATTCGCCCCTTTCGATTCTGTCGCTGTCCGCCGTTGCGATTGCCGGCGCCGCGGTGACCTTCCCAAAATTGCAGGCGCGGCTGGCGCTGTCGCGCGCCAAACACCGCTCGCTGACCGGACATTCCAAGATGTCCAAGATGGTCGCGCGGCTGGTGCCGCATTACGAATTCGATATCGGCGAGTTCTTCTGTTCCGACGGCGCGCCGGCCGATGTCGCGAAGCAACGCCAGGACGGCTTCTTCCGGCTCGCCGGTGTCTATCAGGATCGTTACGCCAAGGGCCGGCAGATGACCGCCGAGGCGGCCGAGCACATTTCCGACCTGCAATTCACCGAAGCCTACCGGGTGCCGTTCCAGTACAGCCGCCTGGTGCGCGAGCATCTTTCCACCAGCGCCTTCGTGGCGTCGTCGGCCGGCGTCACCGTCACCGATGTCGACGGCAATGTTTCCTACGACCTGACCGGCTCGTACGGCGTCAACATTTTCGGCAACGACTTCTACAAGGACTGCATCACCGAGTCGGAAAAGCGCGCGCATGCGCTCGGACCGGTGCTCGGCCCCTATCACCCCGTCATCACCGACAACGTCAAGCGTCTCTGCGAGATTTCCGGCCTCGACGAAGTCTCGTTCCACATGTCCGGCACCGAAGCCGTGATGCAGGCGGTCCGGCTGGCGCGCTACCACACCAAACGCACGCATCTGGTTCGCTTTGCCGGCGCCTATCACGGCTGGTGGGGCGACGTGCAGCCCGGCGTCGGCAATCCCGTGTCGCCGCACGAGACCTATACGCTCGCCGACATGTCGGAGCGGACGCTGCATGTTTTGAACACGCGCCGCGACATCGCCTGCGTGCTGGTCAATCCGCTGCAGGCGCTGCACCCGAACGCCAACGCGCCCGGCGATTCCGCGCTGGTCGACAGTTCGCGGTCCGGCAATTTCGATCGCGCCGCCTACACCGCATGGCTGAAGAAGCTGCGCGAGGTCTGCACCGAACGCGGCATCGTGCTGATCTTCGACGAGGTCTTTGTCGGCTTCCGCCTCGCCGCCGGCGGCGCGCAGGAATATTTCGGCGTCCGCGCCGACATGGTGACCTATGGCAAGAGCCTGGCCGGTGGACTTCCGGTCGGCGTGGTCTGCGGCGCTAAGGATTTGATGCGGCGTTTTCGCGACGATCGCCCGGCCGACGTCTGCTTTGCCCGCGGCACCTTCAATTCGCATCCCTACGTCATGACCGCGATGGACGAATTCCTCGGCCGGCTCGCCAGCCCGAATTTCAACTCGGTCTATAGCGGGCTCGACGAGACCTGGAACGCGCGCGCCAAGACGCTCAACGACCGGCTCGCCGCGCAGGACCTTCCGGTGCGCGTCAGCAATCTGTCGTCGATCTGGATGGTGCATTATACCGAGCCGTCCCGTTACAACTGGATGCTGCAATACTATCTGCGCGCCGAGGGGCTGGCGCTGAGCTGGGTCGGCACAGGCCGGCTGATCTTCAGCCTGAACTATACCGATGACGACTTTGCCGCAGTCGCCGACCGCTTCGTCGCCGCCACCGAGAAAATGAAGCGCGACGGCTGGTGGTGGCATGATGCAGGCCTCACCAACAAGAACATCAAGCGGCAGATCCTGAAAGAGATGTTCACGCGAAAGTGGATGCGGTAACTCCGCTCTCTCATTTCTCGTCATGGCCGGGCTTGTCCCGGCCATCCACGTCTTCCTTTGTCTGTCGCCAAGACGTGGATGCCCGGCACGAGGCCGGGCATGACGCGCATTTGATAGATTCAAGATCAACGATCAGGCGTGCTTGACGTGCTTCTCGAGGCCCGGGTCGATCAGTTCGCCCTTCATCAGGGCGATCGGCGCCTTGTAGTAGAGCTTGAGGTCGCTGAACGGGTCGGTCACGATCTTGGTCATCCAGACGAGGCCGGTCTCGACGTCGCGGATGAAGAACAGGTGGATGGTGCGGAACAGAAGCCCGCCGATACCGATCGCCAGCCAGATCTTGGCGACCTGACGCATGAAGTCCGCCGTCGTCTCCCACGGCGCGAACATGCCGAACAGGGTCGGATCGACATACAGCACCAGCGGCGACAGTGCCCAGATCACCATCAGCACGACCTTGCGCTGAAGATTGTAGCCGACCTTGATATCTTCCTTGTGCTCGTGGGTGGCGTGGTTGACGTGGTCATAGCCCTTCGGCTCGAAGAAGAAGTGACCGGCCTGGCGCGACGTCATCGAGACCAGCCAGCCGACCAGCGCCGATACCATCGGATCGATGAACAGCATGACATAGGCGAACAGGAAGCTCATGGCGCTGACGAAGTGCAGCGACTGGTTGATGCGGCTGTGGTGATAGTAGCGATGGTCGTCCCAGCGCTGGGTTCGCAGTTCCTGCATGAAGTTCTTGATCATGATCTCCCCCAAAATTCTTTCGGGTTAAGGATTAACGGGATTCGATGTCCGGCGTATGACATCATCTAAATGTCATATGAAGTTTCGCGACGCCGCATTGACGCAGCGCCGCTACGGTACGTTACGCTGCCTTCGCGACGTCGACTTTCCGGAAACGCACCAGCGAGAAGTGACCGAGCGGCGGCACCAGGCGGCGCTCCGCCAACTCCATGCCGCGCGCGCCGGCCAGCCACTGCGCGTAGCGCGACCATGCGAACTCGGCGGTGCGGAAGCCGAGCGGGCGAACCACCGGCTGCAGGCGCTGCTCGATGAAGCGGCGCACGCCGGCGTCCGCACTGACGCGGGTCAGGATGATGAGTTCACCGCCGGGCCGCAGCACGCGGGCGAATTCGTCGAGCGCCGCTTCCGGGTTCGGCACGGCCGTGACGACGTACTGCGCCATCACGACGTCGAAGGAGTTGTCGGGGAATTCGAGCTTCTCGGCGTCCATGACAGCCAGGCCCTCGACGTTCTTCAGCTTGAGCTCGTCGACGCGCTTCTTCGCTTTCTGCAGCATCGCTTCCGAAATGTCGGTACCGAAGATGCGTAAGTGGGCTGCGTATTGCGGCAGCGAGATGCCGGTGCCGACACCGACCTCGAGCACCCGGCCGCCGATCTTGTTGGTCGCCTGAATGGCCGCCTTGCGGCCCTTGCTGAACACGCCGCCGAACACGAGGTCGTATACCGGCGCCCAGCGGTCGTAGGCCTGCTCGACCGTCTCGCGGTCGAAGTCCAACGCCCTGGTGCCGTCAAGCTTGATGATGTCTGCCATGGTCTGCCTTCTCGTCTCTCTTCAAGTAGATTGAACTAACCCTGTACGGCGCTGGTGCCGGGGATGCGGCGCGCCGGCAGCGTGGCGCGGCTGGGCTGCAGCGCGGCCAGATTGCCGATGAATTGACGGGCGCTGTTTTCCCAGGAACGCCCGAGCGCAAAGTTCCGGCAGGCCTCGCGCGACATCGTCAGCGCGCGCAGGCAGGCGCTGCGCAGATCCCCGTCCAGCGCGCCGATCGGATGATCGGCGATGACGTCCAAGGGCCCGGTGACCGGAAACGCCGCAACCGGCGTGCCGCAGGCGAGCGCTTCCAGCTGCACCACGCCAAAGGTGTCGGTGAGGCTCGGAAACACAAAGACATCGGCGGCGGCGAGATGCGACCTGAGATCCTCGCCCTTCTTCTCACCGAGGAAGACGGCGTGTGGATATTTCTGCGCCAGCTGCGCCCGCTGCGGCCCGTCGCCGACCACGACTTTCGTTCCCGGCAGATCGAGCGCGAGAAACGCCTCGAGATTCTTTTCAACGGCAACGCGGCCCATGGTCATGAAGATCGGCCGCGGCAGGTCGATCGTGGCCGGACTTTCAGGCGAGAACAAATCGGTGTCGACGCCGCGGGTCCAGAAGCCAAGCTTGCGAAAGCCGCGCTCGCTCAGCTCCTGCCGCAATGAGGCGGTCGCGACCATCGTGGTCGACGCCGCCGCATGAAAATGCCGCAGCAAAGCGTAGCCGACGCTGGCCGGGATCATGGTGCGGACCGCGACATATTCCGGGAAGCGCGTGGTGTAGGACGTGGTGAACGCGAGCTTGTGGCGGCGGCAATAGCCGCGCACCGCCCAGCCGATCGGGCCTTCGGTCGCGATATGTATAGCCTCGGGCGCCGCCGCCTCGATCCGGCGCGCGATCTCGCGGCGGTTCGGCAGCGCGATGCGCAAGCCGGGATAGGTGGGAACGCCGACGGACGGAAATCCGTCGGGGGTCAGGAAGCTGATCTCGGCGTCAAGCTTGGACGCACTGCGCGCCAGCGAGGTTAACGTCCGGACCACACCATTCACCTGCGGATGCCAGGCGTCGGTTGCTATCAATACCCGCATGTCGGGACCCCGGGGTTATCCATGATTCTCACTTCCCGACGTTGGTTCATGGATATTTCAAGCGTATGACGTCATCGATCTGTAAGGATGTTTTTCCCGTCGCCCCGGCGCTTTTTCGTGTAACGTGACAGTACGATGTCAAACCCGAACGCAAATTCCGCTCCATCCCGCCCGCGTCGGAAGCGAAAGAACTATGCGCTGCTGGTCCTCGCCGCCGGAATTTTCGTTTTCGGCGCCGCCGCCGCCACGCTTTATTATCTGTTGCAGCCGACCACCTTGCGGATCGCGGTTGGCCCTCCCGGAAGCGACGATCAGAAACTGATCCAGCTGATGGCGCAGACCTTCGCGCGCGATCACAGCTCGGTTCGGCTGTCGCTCGTTTCGACCCCGGGCGCGGCCGAGAGCATCGCGCTGTTCAATACCGGCAAGGCCGACCTTGCGGTGGCGCGCGGCGATCTGAACCTGCCGACCAACGCCGAGTCGGTCGCCATCCTGCGCAAGAACGTCGTCGTGCTGTGGGCGCCGTCAGGCCTTGCGCCGAAGGGTTCGAAGAAAACGCCGGTGGCCAAGATCAAGAGCCTCGACGAACTCGCCGGACATCGCGTCGGCGTCGTCGGACGAACGGAGGCCAACGTCAAGCTGCTGCGCACGATCCTGACCGAGGCCGGTATCAAGGTCGACAAGGTGACGATCACCCAGTTCGGCGTCAATCAGCTCGCCGAGATGGCGCGCGACCAGGCCGTCGACGCGTTCATGACGGTCGGCCCGCTCAACAGCAAGATCACTGTCGACGCGATCAACGCCACCGTAGCGGTCCGGGGCGAACCAAAATTTCTCCCGATCGAGGTGTCGGAGACGATTGCGAAGAAGCACCCGGTCTATGAAGCCGAGGAAATTCCCGGCAGCATCTTCGCTTCATCGCCGGCGCGCCCCGAAGACAAGATCGATACCGTCAGCGTCAACCATTTGATCATCGCGCCGAAGACGCTGTCCGACACCGCGGTCGGCGCGCTCGCCCGCCAGATCTTTACCCACCGCCAGCAGCTCGCGCGCGAATTGCCGAGCGCCGCGCAAATCGAGAAGCCCGACACCGACAAGGACGCCGCCTTGCCGGCGCATCAGGGCGCCGCCGCCTATATCGACGGCAACGAGCGCACGTTCCTCGAAAGAAATACCGACTATCTCTGGTTCGCGATCATGGTGTTCTCGGGCATCGGCTCGGCATGGGCATGGCTGCAGCATTACTGGAAGCGGGAAGAGCGCGAGCAATATTCCGAGCATCGCGACAATCTGCTCGACCTGATTTCGAAGGCGCGCATGGCTGAAACGCCCGAAGAATTGTCCGAGATGCAGGGCACGGCGGATGCGCTGTTGCGCGAGGCGCTCGACTGTCACGAGGACGGTGCGATCGAGGACGGGGATTTGGCCGCGATCGGTCTGGCGCTCGAACAATTCCACCATGCGGTGGCGGACCGCCGCGCCATGATCGGCACGGCCGAACCCGACATGCAGCGGCTGCGGGCGCTGCAGAGCTGAGCAAGAACGGCGGCTTTTTCTCCATTTTCTTAATGCTTTGCGCACGAACTGCGCCCCGCTGCCATCCCCAAAGCTTGCGACGAAGCCGTCCTGAAACAATTCCCTAACGCGACGAAACCATTTTGGCGGCATTGTGCAAATGTCCTGAAACGGTTGGCCTGTACTGGTTTGCCTCAACGACGCGCTGGAACTGGCGCGACAGGGCGCAAACTGAAGGGGACGACCGATGTTCAACTCATTCAAACTGAATACCCGCCTCGCCGCCGCCGCTTTCGGCGCAATCGCGATCGGCGCTACCGCATTTTCCGCACCCGCCGCCGCAGCCCCGCTGCCGCTGTTTCCCTTCTTCATGGCGCCCCCGGTCGAAGCCGCTCCGCCGCCGGTGGCGGTTGCTCCCTCGCAGGACGAAGAGCGCTTCGAGCTGCCCGCCCGCCTGCGCCGCCAGGTCGTGAACTACAACACCCGCGAAGCTCCCGGCACCATCATCATCGACACCCCCAACACCTATCTCTATCTGGTGATGGGCAACGGCCAGGCGATGCGCTACGGCATCGGCATAGGCCGCGACGGCTTCACTTGGTCCGGCACCCAGACGATCACCAAGAAGGCGGAATGGCCGGCATGGACGCCGCCCCCGGAAATGATCGCCCGCCAGCCCTACCTGCCGCGCCACATGACCGGTGGCCCGGGTAACCCGCTTGGCGCGCGCGCGATGTATCTCGGCGGCACCATCTATCGCATCCACGGCACCAATGCTCCGGAGACGATCGGCACCCGCGTTTCCTCCGGTTGCCTGCGCCTCACCAATGAAGACGTCAGCGACCTCTACTCGCGGGTCAGCGTCGGCACCAAGGTGATCGTGCTGCCAATGACGGATCGCCGCGCCGACCTCGGCCGCACCATCCGCTAAGACCCAATCTTCGAAATCCAAAAACGGCTCCGGCGTTCGCCGGGGCCGTTTTTGCGTTGCGGAGTTCGCTACCGCCAGTCCGATCCTCCAAAAACATCTTCGCGCACGGCCGAAGTGCGATATGTTCCTTGAGAATTCGGCAATAAAAAGCAACGTGCCGTCGGCTGGCAGCACCAGGAATGCCGGCTGTGTTCAGCGGTCAAAAAAGGCGGAATGACGCCGCCGTCGATTGTAGGGAGGATTCATGAAGCTTCAGCGCCGTCGATTTTTGAATCTGGCAGCGGGTGCTGCCGCGTTCCCGGCCGCTTCGCGGATGGCGCGGGCGCAGACCTATCCGTCGCGGCCGGTTCGGATCATTGCCGGGTTCGCTGCCGGCGGCATCGTCGACATCCTGGCGCGCATCATTGGCCAGGCCTTGTCGGAGCGCCTCGGGCAACAATTCATCGTCGAGAACCGTCTGGGCGCCGGCAGCAACATCGCCACCGAAGCCGTGGTTCGCGCGTCTCCCGATGGCCATACGCTGCTCCTGATCAGCGTCGGGAACGCAATCAGCCCGGCGCTTTATAACAATCTCAATTTCAATTTCATCCGCGACATCGCGCCGGTCGCGGCCATCATGCGTGTGCCGAACGTCATGGAGGTGACCCCTTCACTTCCGGTCAAGACCGTTCCCGAGTTTATCGCCTATGCGAAGGCCAATCCCGGCAGCATCAGCTATGGGTCGGCCGGCGTCGGAACCTCCGTCCATGTCTGCGCCGAATTGTTCAAGCAGATGACCGGCATCGACATGGTTCATGTACCTTATCGCGGCATGCCGGGCGCACTGACCGACTTGATGAGCGGCCGAATACAGATGCTGTTCGATAACATTTCCAACTCGATCGAACACATCAGGGCCGGCAGACTGCGGGCATTGGCGGTCACAACCGCAACACGCTGGCATGGCTTGCCGGATACCCCGACGGTAGGCGACAGCGTACCGGGCTTTGAGGCGAGTGCGTTTTTCGGCGTTGGCGCCCCGAAGGAAACGCCGGCCGAAATTGTTGCCCTGCTCAACAAGGAAATCAACGCGATCCTCGCCAGCCCTGTGGCAAGGGCGCGGCTTACCGATCTTGGCGGCACGATGCTTTCAGGCTCGTCTGCCGACTTCGGCACGTTCATCGCCGATGAAACCGAGAAGTGGGGCAAGGTGATCCGCACGGCAAACATCAAGGCGGAATGACTCAGTCGGCACTTCGCCGGCGATTCCATAAGCCCGATATGGCCGCGGCGCGTTGGCGATTTTCAACGCGCGCTTCTTCCTACGTTGGACCGAACATTCGACGCGAGCAGGGGTCGTCGGCTTCGATTTAGGATTGAACCGAACGCTCTCAGGCCAAGCGCTCTTCCGCATGACGCGTGATTGATGTAGGCTGACCGACAGCCGCAAGCGGGCAGTGCCGAAGGCCCGTTGGAGTGCTAGCGGTATTTTGCCCACGGCGGGCTTGCAATGTTCATCTCACGTTTTGGGGGGCCGATCCGTTTTCAATGGAGTCGGCAGGGAGGCGTGCGCCTCGTTGATCAAACACACCCAACAGGAGAACATCATGCATTTTTGTATGACAGCACAATACACGCCTCAGGCTCTCAACAAAATCATGGAAAATCCCAAGACCAATCGCCATGAAGCGGCGAAAAAGCTGATCGAAGCAGCTGGTGGCAAATTACTCTCGATGTATAGCACCGCTGCCGATGGTCCCGGCGTTCTGGTAATCTTCGATGTACCTGACCCCAATGCAGCACCGGCCATTTCAGGCACGGTGGTGGCATCCGGTGCCATCCACAATGTACACCTGACTCGTTTGTGGACGCAGGATGAAATCATGCTGGTTCGCCAAAAGGCGGTCCAGCTTCGTGCCTCATACACGCCGCCCGGCGGCTAGTCCCCAGGGTGGATTGAGCCCAACGGGCGCGCGCAAAGCGCGGCCCGTTGGGTGCCACTCGTAACTCCATCCTGCGCCGACGACGAACGATCGTCGTCCGAGATCGATGTGCGGAGATTTTGATGAGGATGATCGCGCGGAGGCTTCGCGTTGCCTTGGCGAGGCCGGACGCCAGCGAGCCGTCGCCCAATCCAGCCTCACGGACAGGATCAACCTCAGCGTTGCTGAGGCCTTCGTCAACGTCGGCTCGCTGACTTCATTGAATCTACACATCCGTCGCTGCCCACGCAATTTGCATGTGGGCGCTTTTTTCTCGGCGCCTCGATTTCTTCGGCTAGGCAATCCGCCAACCCTCGCCCGGTCCGATCAAGCAATCGCAATTATTAGTGAGCGCCGCAAATCGCATGGCGTCTGCCGCCATCGTGCCGTTAATCCGCCATCTCGCCAAGCCTTGTTGCCTTGTCCGCACGCCGCTACGGCGTGCCCGGTGTTAACGGATTAACGTGATGAGTTCCGGCCCACTCTGGCGCCCCCCTCGCCGCCCCTGTAAGAGAAGTAATTCAATCGGTCCGGGGGGACGATGCGTCTGCCGATGCATTCCAAAACGATCCTGATCGGGGTCGCGGTAATCGCGGTCTCGTTTCTGATCAGCCTGAAAGCTATGGATTGGCTGGCGCCGAGCGGCACGGTTAAGCCGCCGGTGCTTGTCGAATTGCCGCCGCTCGCTCCCGCCCCGCGCAGCTCCACCGTGATGGCGCCGATCGCGGTGGCGCTGACGGCGATCCGCGACGCCGCCGATCGCGGTTCGCCGCGCGCCTTCAACGGCAAGGCGGAAAATCCCATCTCGCAGATCCTGCAGAACGCCGATATCGGCTGGACCGCCTCGCGCGGCCCGATCGCCGCGACCGGCGGGCAGGACCTGCTGACGCTGACGACGCCGCTGACCGGGACGCTTAACGTCACCGGTTCGCTGTCGGCAAAGGCAACGGGGGCGGTTGGCGACGCGCTCGGCGGCCTGCTCGGCGGCAACGTCGCCAAACAGATCGGCAGCGTGAACATCAAGAACCTCAACGCGTCAGCCGAGATCAAGGGCAATGTCGTCATCACCGCGCGGCCGAAGATCGCCGCCGCCTGGCGCATCGAGCCCAATCTCGCCGCGCAGGTGAATCTGGGCGACACCAGCGTTACAATGGCCGGTGCCCGCATCAACGTGCCGGCCCAGGTCAAGCCGCTGATCGACAAGACGGTCGCCGATCAGATCAACCTGGTGCAGGCGCGGATGCGTAACGATCCCGCGTTTGAAAACAACGCGAAGGTGCAATGGGCCAAGGCCTGTCGCTCGATCCCGCTGCAGGGCACCGGCACCAGCTCTTCTCTGCCGGCGCTGTGGCTGGAGCTGCGGCCGACAAGGGCGATCGCGGCCCAACCGCGCGTCGACGCGCAGGCGCTGATACTGACGCTAGGCATCGAGGCGGAGACCCGCATTACCCCGGTCGAGACCAAGCCCAGTTGCCCGTTCCCCGCCACCATCTCGATCGTGCCGCCGACGCCGGGCCGGGTTGCCATCGGCGTCCCCGTCGACATGCCCTTCACCGACATCAACAAGATCGTCGAGGCGCAGTTCGCCGGAAAGACCTTTCCCGAGGACGGTTCGGGTTCAGTCGACGTCACCGTGAAGCGCGCCACGGTGGCGGCATCCGGCAATCGCCTGCTGATTTCGCTGTTGGTGAACGCCAAGGAGAAGAAGAGTTTCTTCGGCTTCGGCGGCGAGGCCAATGTTCATATCTGGGGCAAGCCGGTGCTCGATCAGACACAGCAGACCCTGCGGTTGACCGATGTCGAACTCGCGGTCGAGTCGGAAGCGGCGTTCGGCCTGCTCGGCGCCGCGGCGCGCGCGGCGATGCCACATCTGCAGAAGGCGCTGGCGGACAAGGCCACCGTCGACCTCAAGCCGTTCGCCAGTAATGCGCAGAAAAAGATCGCCGCCGTGATCGCGGACTTCCAGAAGAACGAGGACGGCATTCGCGTCGCCGCCGAGATCACCAAGCTGAGATTGGCCGACATCGCCTTCGATTCGAAAACGCTGCGCGTGATCGCGGAAGCCGAAGGCGCCATCAATGTGTTTGTGACCACGCTGCCGGGATTGTGAGAGAACAGCTTTATCCGTCGTCATGCCCGGCCTTGTGCCGGGCATCCACGTCTTGACTTCCATCAAGCAAGAAAAAGGCGTGGATGGCCGGGCATAGGCTAGCGGAAGCGACGCCGTCCTTCGGACAGCTATGCCCGGCCATGACGGTGGTGGGTACCCGCGTATATCAACCTTCGAATTTGAACGAGACTTTCACCTTGGCGCGGTAGGCTTCGACCTTGCCTTTGGCGTCCAGTTGCAGATCGAGTTGCACGATTTCGGCGACGCGAAGATCGCGCAAGGACTTTCCGGCCCTCGCGACGGCCGCGGTCGCGGCCTTTTCCCAGGAGTCCTTGCTGGTACCGATCAGCTCAATCACCTTGTAGACGCTCTCAGCCATGTCGTCCTCCCGTTGATGTTACAGGCAGGACTTAAGGTGCTCCTGCCGCGCCTCAGCCTAACATCGGGATTTCAGACCTGATAGGATGCGGTGCAGCAATTGCACGCAGAGCGAGCTTCAGCAAAACAAAAGGCCGGGCGGCAATGATGCCGACCGGCCTTTCCAGATCAGTCGTAACTTAAGGTCGCGAGCCTAGTTGGTCGTATATTTGAACTCGCTCATCGCCTTCAGCTCATCCTTGGTCGCGCTGAGTACGGCGTGATCCGGATACCAGGGATTCGGCTTTGCCGCAGGCGCCGTGGCCGCACCCGTGGTCGTGGTCGATCCCGGCCGTGCGCCGCCGCTGGCGGGCGTATTTGCGGCGCCGGTATAGGCGACGGGCTCCATCACGAACTTGACCTTGTCGAGCGGCACCGCAACCAGATGCTCGCCTACGCCGAGGAAGCCGCCAACGCCGATCACGACGGCCTTGATGTCACCGCTCTTGTCGGTGAGCAGGTCGTTGATCGAGCCAAGGCTTTCATTCTTGTCGTTGTACACGCTCAGGCCGACCATCTTCGAGGCGCGCCAGGTGCCCTGGAACGACGAAGACATGTCCGACGCTGTCGCAGGCGCTGGCGCCTTGCTCATTTCAGCGGCGGGCGCAGGTGCCTTGCTGGTTTCAGCGGGAGCCGTCGGTGATTGCGCGAACGCGACAGTCGCAAGCAACGCAGAACCGGCCAGGCCGGCGATGGTATATTTGGCTAACATATCGGTTCTCCTCAGTTTCGAAATCGTGCTGAGAAAACCCGTGACATGAACAAGTGTTCCAATGGAACATGCGACAAGAGTTCTCTTTGGACGCGCTTTCTTCACCGCGAACCCGGTACCCACTTCGCTCGAAAGCGCGCTAGAAGCCGCTCCAGTATGGCGGCATGCCATAGTAGCGATGCAGTTCCGCTTCCTGCGCGCGATCGCCCCAATCGAAATCCTTGTCGGCGCGGAACGACGGCGCGCGCTTCAATTCTTCATCGTCGATGTCGAGTTCGTAAGCTTCGAATTTGGTGTTGTAGCTGAGCCGGCCCCAGGGCAACGGAAGCAGGTTGGTGCCCATGCCCAGGAACCCGCCGAAACTCAACACGGCGTAAGATACTTTGCCGGAGATCTTGTCGATCATCAGCCGTTCGATATGCCCGATCATGTCGCCGTTCGGTCGTCGCACCGCGGTGCCTTCGACACGATCGCTCGCGATCAACTGATGCGGCTTGGTCATGACGTCGATTGCCATCGGACCCTCCACACATAAAATCAATGATCTAACGCTCCAGCCGGTGGCCGGTTCCCGCACCGCAAAATGAGACAGCCACCCTTCCCTTTCAGCAAGGAAGGATGGCTGCGACGTATCGCTGCGTTGGCTAGATCAGCTTTGGTAGTCGATCAGCAGCGCCGAGAACGAGGCACTGGTGCTCGATGTGCTCGAGCTGCCGGTCGCGCTGTAGCTCGTGGATGACGACGCCGACAGTGATTCCTGCAGCGTCTGCAAAAACTGCTTGAGGATGTCGTCGAGCGAAGTGGTGCTCGAAGAAGTGTCGTCACTCGAGGACGCGCCGTCAGCGGGCGGCGGACCGCCGGGAGGCGGACCACCGGCGCCGCCGGGACCACCCGGTCCGCCCGGACCACCCGGTCCGCCAGGACCAGCCCCGCCGGGGCCATTGGCGAACGCGGCCTTGAAGACGCCCTGCAATTCGGTGGCCTGCTCGCTGGTCAGCTTGCCGCTGGAAACCTGGCTGCTGATCAGATCGTCGATCTTCGACTTCATCTCCTCGGGCGAGGGCCGAACGCCGCTGGCCTGGTCGCTGGCCCGGCTGGACTGCATCGCCGAGTCGATATCGGTCAGCGCCGCCGACAGCGCATCCTTGTCCGACGAGCTGATGACGCCGGAATTGACTTCGGACAGCAACTCGTTCTGCAACTTCTGAAGGGGCGACTGGTAGGACTGGGCCGAGGCCGCCGAAATCGAGGTCATGATGGCTCCAAAGTTTCGTAGCAAGCGGTGGTAAGAGACGTCACGACCGTAGGGTTAACGGTCTTAACGAGGTCTTTGCAGCCGCTCCCTGACCTGTTGCCCCGTATTGCCCGACTCCATCTGGAAACATTGGGAAACAAAAATCCTTCGCCCGCACCCCCGAATCACCGACAAAAGGTCGACATGGCCCAGGCACAGCCCAACATCCTCGTCGTCGAGGACGACCGCGAGACGCGCACGCTGATCGCGAAATATCTGCGCAACAATTCCTGCAACGTCACCACGGCGAGCGACGGCCGGGAGATGGCCCGCGCCATGACCGACCATCGCGTCGACCTCTTGATCCTCGACGTCATGCTGCCGGGCGAGGACGGTCTCAGCCTGTGCCGCAAGGTGCGCGCGACGTCGCAGACCCCGATCATCATGCTCACCGCGCGCGGCGAGGACGTCGACCGCATCCTCGGCCTGGAGATGGGCGCCGACGATTATCTGCCCAAGCCGTTCAACCCGCGCGAATTGCTGGCGCGGATCAACGCGGTGCTGCGCCGGCAGGCGGCCGCGCAAACCGCCAGCGCGGTCGAAGGCGCAAGCGTGCTGACATTTCTGGGTTGGCGGATCGACTGCCGGCTGCGCGAGCTGCGCAATCCCGAGGGCGCGCGCGTCGCCATGACCAGCGCCGAATTCGACCTGCTGCGGACCTTCTGCGAGCGGCCCGGCCGCGTGCTGTCGCGCGACAGCCTGCTCGACCTCACCCAGGGCCGCAACGCCGGCTCGTTCGAGCGCTCTATCGACGTGCTGGTCAGCCGCATCCGCCGCAAGATCGAACCGGATCCGCTGGAAGCCACCATGATCAAGACGGTGCGCTCGGGGGGCTACATGTTCACGCCGAGAGTTGACGCGACAGGAGTCGAGGCGGTGACCGCCGGCGGCAGGTGATCATGAAGCTTTTGGGCTTTCTGAATCTTCGCGGCATCAGCGGCCAGATCGCGGCCCTCGTCATCGTCTCGATCGCAGCGCTGCATCTGATCATCACGGCGGGTTTCTGGCTGCACCGGCCGGACCAGCCGGATCCCTCATTCGACCGCGGGCACGGCCAGCTCGCCAGCGCCGTCCAACTGCTCGGCGCGGCGCCTGCCTCCGAACGGCCGCGGCTGTCAGGCGACATCGCGCGCGCCTTTCCGCAACTCGGGATCCAGATCCTGCCGCCGGGCTTGACGCCGGAGGCGCGCGAACCCGAGGGCAATCTGCGCGGCCTGCAGCGGCGGCTCGGCCGCGATTTTCGCATCTTCCCGCTGCCGCCGGACGGAGACGTCCGCAAGATCGGCGTGGCCTTGCCGGACGGCGCGATGGTTTCGGCGAATGTGATGCCGGACCAGCACCGGCCACCACCCTTCCTGGGCGGACCGTGGATGATGACGCTGCTGTTTGCGGTCATCAGCGTCACCCTGCTCGGCCTTTGGGCGGCTCGCGCGCTGACCGCGCCATTGTCGTCGTTCGCAAAGGCCGCCGAAAGCTTCAGCCTCAATGGCGCGGCGGCGCCGCTGCCCGAGCGCGGACCGGAGGAAATCCGCTCGGTGGCACGGGCGCTGAACCGGATGCGCGCGCGCATCACCGGCCTGATCGACGACCGCACCAAAATGCTCGCCGCCATCAGCCACGATCTGCGCACGCCGATCACAAGAATGCGGCTTCGTTCCGAATTCATCGAGGACGAAACCCATCGCAGCCGCATGCTTGACGATCTCGACCAGATGCGCGCGATGCTGGAATCGGTGCTGTCGTTCCTGCGCAACGACCGCAGGCTTGAATCGATGACGCTGGCCGACGTCGCCAGCACGCTGCAACTGATCACCGATCAGTTCGGCGACATGGGACGCAAGGTCGCTTACGACGGCCCCGCGCATGCGATGGCGACGGTGCGGCCCGACGATCTGCACCGCAGCGTTACAAACCTCGTGGAAAATGCCGTGCGGTTCGGCGCCGAGGCCGTCATCCGTCTTCGCGTATCGGGCGATCAGATCACGATCGACGTCGAAGACGACGGCCCCGGTATTTCGGATGCGCAGAAGCAGAACATGCTGGAGCCGTTCGTGCGCGGCGACGACGCCCGCAACATGGATGAAGCCGCGGGCTTCGGCCTCGGCCTTTCCATCGCCAACGCCATCGTGCTCGCCCATGGCGGCACGCTGTCACTGCACGACCGGCAGCCGCGTGGGCTGGTGGTGCGCATCCAGCTGCCGGTTCATCAGCAGAGCGTTGCGGCTTAGTTTCTGGCGGATGAGCTTGGTCACCTCGCCCCGCTTGCGGGGAGAGGTCGGATTGCGAAGCAATCCGGGTGAGGGGGTACAGGTCCCTCTGCTGCCAACGCTCGCTGATAGAGCCCCTCACCCCGACCCCCTCCCCGCAAGAGCGGGGAGAGGGACGAGATATTCAGGCCGCCAGTGAATCCGGATGCGATTCCTCGTAGATCGCGACCGCCTCGAACTGATAGTCGCAGGCGCGGCAATACCACAGGAAGGACGTACGGCCCGCGTTGCTTTCGATCCAGTCGGGTCTCGAGATCGGCGTTCCGCATTGGGCACAGGGATTCTCACGGGGCAAATAGCTGGAATCCAATCGAGCCATGGCGCATCTCCCCTCGCTGATATTCTTGTTTTGTATTTGAAATAGACAGCTTTGCTGTCGAAACTGAACACGCTGTCGCGAAGTCTTTTAAACCTTCCTCGAATCATTTGCACGACATTCATGCTCGGACGAATCGCCGCAATCCTGTTCGAACCAATCGCCGCAATGGCGTCGAATTTTTCCGCTATTGCCGGTCGATCCTCCGCAATAATCGTGATACGCAAACCGTTAACGCGCAAGTTGCGCTCGAGACTCTTTGATGAAGGCTTTGATTTGTTGATGAAAGCTTTGCTGAAGCTGACTTCGTTTCCCGTCGTCGCGGCATTTTTGGTTGCGCCACCAGCTGCGGCGCAACAGCGTTCGCAATATGAAAGCCTTGTCGCCGCCCATGCCAGCGCCAACAATGTGCCGGAAGCGCTGGTGCATCGCGTAATCGTTCGCGAAAGCAAATATCATCCGGATCTGGTCGGACGCGGCGGCACCATCGGGCTGATGCAGATCAAGCTTCCGACCGCACGCGGCCTTGGCTACACCGGCGACGCGGCGGGCCTGCGCGATCCCGACACCAATCTCACCTATGGCGTGAAATACCTCGCCGGCGCCTGGCGCGCCGCCAACAGCGACCACGCCCGCGCCGTGCGTTTATACGCCAGCGGCTATTATTACGTCGCAAAGCGCCAGCGGCTGGAACGGCTGAACCAACCCGGACCGGTGCTGGCCAGCGCCCCGCCAAGGGACATCGCGCCGGCCAGGGACGCCCCGGAGGAGGCGAAGGAAGCCGCTATTGAGCCGAAAGGAGCTTTGAAACCGGCCGAGGCGGTCGAAAAGCCGAAAGCAGCAGCGACGCTCGTCCCGATCCCGAAGAAGCGTCCGAAGAAACTCGCCGAGGCGAAGCCGCAAGTTCCGCACCCGCCAGACGCCTTATCAGGTGCAAACGGCGCCAAGCCGCGTTGACACGCCCCCACATCGGCCTACATTAGACCTGTTCCGAGGGGAGCTCCGATGAGGAGCTGAGATACCGCAAGCTTGGACCTGCCAAATGGCACGGTTTGGGACCGCGGTGACCCTTTGAACCTGATCCGGGTCATGCCGGCGAAGGGACAGGGATGTTTCAGGGTTTCAAACCGCGGGGGGATTCCCCTGTATCTATTATCGGCGCCGGCATTGCCGGCGCGTGGCAGGCGTTGCTGTTCGCGCAGGCCGGCCACGCTGTCACCTTGTACGAGCGCAGTGACGCCGCGATGACGCTGTCCACCAGCCATTGGGCCGGCGGCATGCTGGCGCCCTGGTGCGAGGCCGAAGCGTCCGAACCCGTGATCGGCCGGCTCGGCATCCGCTCGCTCGACCTCTGGCGCGAGCATTTCCCGGAAACGCCGTTCAACGGATCGCTGGTCGTGGCGCATCCGCGCGACCGCGCCGATTTCGAGCGTTTTGCCAAACTCACGTCAGGCCATGTCAGGCTGGACGCGCTAGCTTTGCGCGAACTCGAACCGTCGCTGGAAGGCCGTTTCCGCGACGGGCTGTTTTACGCCGATGAAGGCCATGTCGAGCCGCGGCGCGTGCTGCCGGAACTGCACGCGCGTATCGCCGCGGCCGGCGGCCAGATCAAGTTTGACCATGACGCCAGCGCGGACGATCTCGACGGCCTCGTGATCGATTGCCGCGGCGTCGCCGCGCGAGACGCGCAGCCGGAGCTGCGCGGCGTCAAGGGCGAGATGATCATCGTCGAGACCTCAGAGGTCGAACTGGCGCGCCCGATCCGGCTGATCCATCCGCGCTGGCCGCTCTATGTGATCCCGCGCGGCGACGGCAGGTTCATGCTGGGCGCGACCTCGATCGAAGCCGAGGACACCGGCGTCAGCGTGCGCTCGGCGCTGGAACTATTGGGCGCCGCCTACGCGGTGCATCCGGCATTCGCCGAAGCGCGCATCGTCGAATTCGGCTCGGGGCTGCGCCCGGCCTTTCCCGACAATCTGCCGCGGATCGCCATCAACGATGAAAAGATCGCCGTCAACGGACTCTATCGCCACGGCTTTCTGCTGGCCCCGGCGCTGGCAGAGCTGACGCTTGGCTACATCAAGCGCGGCGTGATCGACAATGAGGTGATGCAATGCGTGTAACCATCAATGGCGAGGCGCGAGAGATCAACGCGTCAAGCGTCGATGCGCTGCTGCGCGAGCTCGAATACGAAGGCACGCATTTCGCGATCGCGCTGAATTACGACGTGCTGCCGAAGAGCCGCTGGGCCGAGACGCCGATCAAGAGCGGCGACGAGATCGAGATCATCACGCCAAGGCAGGGAGGGTGAGTTGATGATCGCAACCTCTCTCCACCCGTCGTCCCGGCGAACGCCGGGACCCATAACCACCGGCCTGCGTGGTTACGAAAGGTCTCTGACACCGTGCCTTAACGAGATGTCACGGCGTATGGGTCCCGGCCTTCGCCGGGACGACAACGGAATGTTATCGCCATGCTGAACTTCTACGGCAAAACCTTTTCCTCCCGCCTCCTGATCGGCAGCGCGCTCTACCCCTCGCCTGCGATCATGCAAGGCGCTATCCGCGCCTCCGGCGCTGGCATCGTCACCGTGTCGCTGCGGCGGGAAGCCGCCGGCGGCAAGACCGGGGATGCGTTCTGGTCGCTGATCCGCGAGCTCGACGTGTCAGTGCTGCCGAACACCGCGGGCTGCCGCAGCGTCAAGGAAGCCGTCACCACCGCAAAACTGGCGCGCGAATTGTTCGGCACGCCCTGGATCAAGCTGGAAGTGATCGCCGACAACGACACGCTGCAGCCCGACGTGGTTGGCCTCGTCGAGGCCGCCGGCATCCTGATCAAGGACGGCTTTGAAGTATTTCCCTACTGCACCGAAGACCTCGGCGTTGCGATGCGGCTGGTCGACGCCGGCTGCAAGGTCGTGATGCCATGGGCAGCCCCGATCGGCAGCGCCAAGGGCATCACCAACCGCGATGCCTTAAAACTGCTGCGCGACCGGCTGCCTGACATCACGCTGGTGGTGGACGCCGGTTTGGGCGCGCCGTCGCACGCGGCCCACGCCCTCGAACTCGGCTACGACGCGGTGCTGCTCAACACCGCCATTGCAAAAGCCGCCGACCCCGTCGCGATGGCGAATGCGTTTCGTCTCGGCGTCGAGGCTGGACGTACCGCTTATGAGGCCGGGCTGATGGAAGCTCGCGATTTCGCCTCCCCTTCAACCCCTGTCATCGGGACACCGTTCTGGCATGCCGTATCCTGATAAATTCTATCCTGTCGTCGACAGCGTGAAATGGGTAGCCCGGCTGACCGCCCTCGGCGTCGGCACTATCCAGCTGCGCGCCAAGGACTTGAATGACTCCGAGGCGCTGCAGATCGTCAGCGACGCGCTCGCGGTCACCAAGGGCACGTCCACAAAACTCGTGGTCAATGATTACTGGCGCGCGGCGATTGTGGCCGGCGCGGAGCATCTGCATCTCGGCCAGGAAGATCTTGTCGACGCCGATCTCGACGAAATCCGCAAAGCAAAACTGACGCTCGGCATCTCCACCCATGACGACGAGGAACTGGCGACCGCGCTGCGCGCAGCGCCGGATTACATCGCCCTCGGGCCGATCTTCCCGACCACGCTGAAATCGATGCGCTTCGCCCCGCAGGGCATTCCGAAAATCACCGAATGGAAAAAGCGCATCGGCGACATCCCGCTGGTCGCGATCGGCGGCATCAAGTTCGAACAGGCAGCCGAGATCTTTGCCGCCGGCGCCGACTCGATCGCGGTGGTCTCTGACGTCACCCAGAATACCGACCCCGACGCGCGGGTGAAGCAATGGCTTGGCGAACAGTCGAAGGCTGCGTGATGTATATCGCCCGCGGAGACACCCCCACCCCAACCCTCCCCCGCAAGAGCGGGAGAGGGAGCGGACCTCGCCCTTGTCTTCCCTCTCCCGCTCTTGCGGGGGAGGGTGGCGCGCGCGTCAGCGCGCGACGGGTGGGGGCTCGCGCCACGAACTCTATTCCAGGATCGGACCGCGTAGCGGGCCGGACAAACTGACAACAAATTCAACGGAGGATAACATGAACATCCGCTCCAACCCCGACACCACCCTGCCCGCCGTCACCACCGGGCCGCTGCCCGCCTCGCGCAAAATCTGGGTTACGCCCGACGAGGCGCCGGATGTGCGCGTTCCCCTGCGCGAGATCATTTTGAGCGAAGGCGCCGGCGAGCCGAACCTGCCGGTCTACGACACCTCCGGTCCCTACACCGATCCTGATGTCACCATCGACGTCAACGCCGGCCTGAAGCGCGCGCGCATCGAGTGGGTGAAGGAGCGCGGCGGCGTCGAGGAGTATGAAGGCCGCGACATCAAGCCCGAAGACAATGGCAATGTCGGCGCTTCCCATGCCGCAAAGGCCTTCACCGCGCACCACAAGCCGCTGCGCGGGACAGGTGACCACATGATCACCCAGCTCGAATTCGCCCGCGCCGGGATCATCACCAAGGAGATGATCTACGTCGCGACCCGCGAAAACCTCGGCCGCAAGGTGCAGCTCGAGCGCGCGGAAGCCGCATTGGCCGACGGCGAGAGCTTCGGCGCCGCGGTGCCCGCATTCGTGACGCCCGAATTCGTGCGCTCTGAGATCGCGCGCGGCCGCGCCATCATTCCCTGCAACATCAACCACGGCGAACTCGAGCCGATGATCATCGGCCGCAATTTCCTGACCAAGATCAACGCCAATATCGGCAACTCCGCCGTGACCTCGTCGGTCGAGGAGGAAGTCGACAAGATGGTGTGGGCGATCCGCTGGGGCGCCGACACCGTGATGGACCTTTCCACCGGCCGCAACATCCACACCACGCGGGAATGGATTCTCCGCAACGCGCCGATCCCGATCGGCACCGTTCCGATCTACCAGGCGCTGGAGAAGTGCGACGGCGATCCCGTCAAACTGACCTGGGAGCTCTACAAGGACACGCTGATCGAGCAGTGCGAACAGGGCGTCGATTACTTCACCATCCACGCCGGCGTGCGCCTGCCCTACATCCACCTCACCGCCAACCGCGTCACTGGCATCGTGTCGCGCGGCGGCTCGATCATGGCGAAGTGGTGCCTGGCGCATCACAAGGAAAGCTTCCTCTACACCCACTTCGAAGAGATCTGCGACCTGATGCGCAAGTACGACGTCTCGTTCTCGCTCGGCGACGGCCTGCGGCCGGGCTCGATCGCCGACGCCAACGACCGCGCGCAGTTCGCCGAACTGGAGACGCTCGGCGAGCTGACGCAGATCGCCTGGAAGAAGGGCTGCCAGGTCATGATCGAAGGCCCCGGCCACGTGCCGCTGCACAAGATCAAGATCAACATGGACAAGCAGCTCAAGGAATGCGGCGAGGCGCCGTTCTACACCTTGGGCCCGCTGACCACGGACATCGCGCCGGGCTACGACCACATCACGTCAGGCATCGGCGCCGCCATGATCGGCTGGTTCGGCTGCGCGATGCTGTGCTACGTGACGCCGAAGGAGCATCTCGGCCTGCCCAACCGCGACGACGTCAAGGTCGGCGTCATCACCTACAAGATCGCGGCCCACGCCAGCGATCTCGGCAAGGGCCACCCGGCAGCCCAGCTGCGCGACGACGCCCTGTCCCGCGCCCGCTTCGACTTCCGCTGGGAAGACCAGTTCAACCTCGGCCTCGACCCGGAAACCGCGCGCGCCTACCACGACGAAACGCTGCCGAAGGAAGCCCACAAGGTCGCCCATTTCTGCTCGATGTGCGGCCCAAAGTTCTGCTCGATGAAGATCACGCAGGACGTGCGCGACTACGCCGCCACGCTGAACGACCCCGACAAACGCGCGGTCGCCGGCAGCGTCGGCATGTCGATGTCAGGCGTGATCGAGGACGGCATGGCGTCCATGTCGCAGAAGTTCAAGGACATGGGCGGGCAGGTGTATCTGGATGCGGAGAAGGTGAAGGAGAGCAATCGGGTGTTGTAGTCGCACCCGAGGCTCGTCATGCCTGGGCTTGACCCGGGCATCCATCGGAAACGTGGAAGGCCGGGCGAGAGCCCGGCCTTTTCTAATCAGGACGATTGCATCTAACCTTACAAACTATCTATAATAGAATTCATCCGCTTGATTATTGATAGCACATAGAATTGAGCACACATGAATACCAACCTCGCGATAATTTCAGAACAAGTAGCAAGCGGAGAAGCTTCACCTACGGTAACTACGCGAGAGTTTCTATCGTGGTTTAACGCCCAAAGGCGCGGTTACTCGATCGTTCGGCAGATACGGCGCGAGCTAGAGTTACATAATCTCGTGACAGTGCCCGACTTTGAATCCAACTATATTGATGCGCCGCTTCACCTGCTACCAACAGTGCCAATTCCTCCGCTTCCGGGGCAAGACAAAGCGATCAAAGATACAATTGCGGACGAAATAGAGGCGCAAACCGACCGAACAGAAGCAAGCTCTGACTGGGTCCGCAGAGATCCGACTTACAGAATAAGTAAACTGGCGCCCGCGAACCAAGCGATCATTAGCGTAAAGCCCGACAGCACCTTGGCGGAAGTGGTTGGCATACTGCTGCTGAAAAATTTCTCACAATTGCCGGTAATGACAAACGAAAGGGACGTCAAAGGAGTCATAACATGGGCTTCGATAGGTTCTCGGCTGGCCCTATCAAAGCCTCCAGGCGATGCAGCTCGTAATTTCATGGAACCGCATCACGAAATCAGAAGTAGTTTTTCGATTTTCGACGCGATCCCTATTGTCGTGATGCATCAATACGTATTGGTACGCGGCGAAGATAATAAGGTTAGTGGAATAATTACCGCTAGCGATCTGAGTGAACAATTTAGGTTGCTTGCGGAACCGTTCCTCTTGTTGGGCGAGATCGAAAATCTGCTGCGTGGCCTGATCGCGGATCGCTTTTCTAGCGCCGATCTCATTGAGGGAAGAGATCCAAGTGATGCAAGAGAAATACAAGGCCCTGACGATTTGGCATTCGGCGACTATTTGAGGTTGCTAGAGAAACCTGAGCGATGGGCGAAATTCGGTCTCGCTATCGATAGAGTGAGCTTTTGCAAGGATTTGGACAACATTCGGCGGATTCGTAATGACGTAATGCACTTCGACTCGGATGGCGTCCTCCAAAAAGAATTGGACAGCTTGAGGGATTTCAAGAAATTTCTAAATCAAATCCAAAGCATCATTTCTTCAAACGATAGCAAGTAGCTCGCAGGGCGGATTAGCGTAACGCAATCCACCAACTTTGCCGACGCAGAAACGGTGGGTTACGCTTCGCTAACCCACCCTACAGGACCAAAAATGACCGACGATCTCACCGGTGTCTGGGACGGCACCTATATTCAGCCGTCACTTGGAATGGTCACGTTTCTGGCGACGCTCATCGATTCCGGTGGCGCGTTCGGAGGAAGCGTGACCGAACCTTGCATGACATCAGGCTGCCCGGTGAGCAGCCACAACGCTTCGATCGCGGGTCAGCGCTCCGGCAGCGCGGTGTCGTTCGTCAAGACGTACGAACCGCCGGGCTACGGCTATGACAAGGTCTTCTATGAAGGCGCGGTCAATTCCGACGCCACGGAGATCAGCGGCCGCTGGCGACTGCCGGGCGCCACGCTCTCGGGGACATTTTTGATGGTCCGATCGAGCAAGACGGCGGAAACGACTGCAACCGAAGAACGGACAAAGGAGCCGGTGCGCCAGCCGACGCAGGAAACGAGCGTAGCCCCGATGAGCGCAGCGACGTCCGGGGATGGTGGGAATCCCGCATATCGCGGAGCCTGTCATCGGGCGCGCATTCGCGCGACCCGTTGGCTCATGCGGGCTATAGACCAGGAACTCCAGAACTTCGCGCTCCAACCAGGAGTAGCGCAGGTCTTCTTTTTCTCCCGTTAGCATTTCGTTAACCATTTCCGCCCACCTTCCCCTCAGCGGCTTGGGGGCCGTTGATTCCTGATGCTTCTGCTCCGTGTTTGGGGGCTAGCGTTGATCGGGAGGTGTTGATGACCCAAGAGTCCCTTGAGCGCTTTTCCGGCGCGCCGGAGTTTTCATCGCCGGATCCGCAAAGCCTTGCGCCCCAAGATCTTGTACCCCACGAACTTACGCCCCATGAAATCGTTCCGATGCTGATCGGCTCCACCGTCGAGGCGGTCGAGCGCGAGCTCGTGGTGCAGACGCTGGTCCGGTGCGACGGCAATCGCACGCGCGCCGCGCGGGTGCTCGGCTTTTCCGTGCGCACGCTGCGCAACAAGATCCGCCAGTACACCACCGACGGGCTCGACGTTCCCGGGCCGGAGTAGAGGGTTGTAGGGCGGATTAGCGGAGCGTAATCCGCCACTCTCGCGAACACATGGAATTGGTTCCGCAAGGGTGGGTTACGCTTCGCTAACCCACCCTACGAAGCTGCGTCGCCTCGCGCGCAAGCGCAATCTCGCGATCTACCTGCGACAAATCAACCCGACGGGCAAATCAGTTCTGATTTACTGAAATCGCGTCAAGCCCCGAAACAAAAAATATTTCTCTTTTACCGAACCTCAAATCAGTGCTCCTGTATGTCCATCCCGCCCTGATCAGAAGGGCGTCGGCCGTCGTCACGGACGTTGGGCGGGGAGCGGTGGACGCGTTGGCGTCAGGCGTGAAACGAGATCGCAGGGCGGTTTTGCCGTGAGCGGTCATCGGCACGCAGACGAACGGCGCCAATGCGTACGGCAAAACCGTGTGGTCCTGGCATCCGTTGCTGATGTCAAGCTGGCGGAGGTGAAGTTGGCCCAACCGGGTTCGATCAGCCTTAATCCGTCAGCGACGGTGACAACAAAGAACTCGTCGCCGGGGAGAGCACGATATAAGCCGTAAAGCCACTGCGCAGGGAATGTCGGATGTTCTCCGCTGCCCTGTATGCTCGTGTGCAGCCTACTTAGCACTAACCGCACACGGGACCGCGGGTGCAGCGCGCATCCGGCATTCCCTGCGCCCTCTATTTTTTGAGGGTGAAGAATTTTCAAAAGCTCGGGCGCATTGTGCCGCGAGGATGCGAAGTCATATCCACGTCGTCCCGGCGAAGGCCGGGACCCATACGCCGCGGCCCATCGGTGAGACCGCTGGCGTCAAATACCTTTTGCCGCAATGAACGTCACAGAGTATGGGTCCCGGCCTTCGCCGGGACGACGTAGCAAAGCCCGGATGCACCGAGCGACATCCGGGACTGGTAGAAATCCCGCATGTCGCTATGCTCATGCGGGCTACAATTCACATATCGAGGCGCCCCATGCCCATCCAGCACTTCCTCCCTCCCGCCAGCATCAAGTCCCCGCCGCTGTCGTTTGCTGCCCGCGTCGGCGATCTGCTGTTCATCTCAGGCATTCCCGGCTTCGACGAAAAAGGCGCGCTGCCAGATACGTTCGAGGCGCAGTTCGGCAACGTCGTGATCAACATCAAGCGCATCCTCGTTGAGGCCGGCGCGACGTTCCGCGACCTGGTCAAGGTCAACGTGCTGCTGACGCGCGCATCCGATGTCGCCACCATGAACAAGCTCTATGCGGAAGCGTTCGGGCCGGCGCCCTATCCGGCGCGCACCACCTGCGTGGTGGTGGCGCTGCCGAACCCGCAGATGCTGATCGAGATCGAGGGCGTGGCGTCGCTGAAGGCGCGGTGAGCCGATGCTGACGCTTTATTCCTATCCAGAACTGTTCGGCGTCGCCGACAATAACGGCTATGGGCTGAAAGTGTTCGCCTTCCTCAAGCTCACGGGCGTTCCGTTCGTCCATGAGCATGTGTTCGACGCCTCGGCGGCGCCGCGCGGGCAGCTGCCTTACATCGTCGACGACGGCGAAACGATCGGCGACAGCGAGACCATCATCGCGCATCTGGTGCGAAAATATCGCCTCACCATCGACGCAGCGCTGACACTTGCGCAGCGCATGACCGATCATCTGGTCACGCGCATGCTCGACGATCTCTATTGGGTGATGTCGTATTCGCGCTGGAAGGACGATCGCTATTTCCCCGCGTTCCGCGACGGCTTCATGGCGCAGCATTCGCAGATCGACGCGGCCGGGCTGAACAAGGCGCGGGACTACAACGCGCAGCGCTATTATTACCAGGGCATCGGCCGCTACACGCCCGACCAGGCCTACGCGCGCGGGCTGGCGGATCTACAGGTGCTGGCCGATCTGATTCCGGCGGATGGATATGTGCATGGGGTGACGCCGACCAGCGTCGATGCCGGCATCTACGGCTTCATCGCCAACATTCACTTCCTACCCATTCCGACGCCGCTGAAGGCGTTCGTGTCGGATCATCCCAATCTCGTGCGCCATTGCGAGGCGATCCATGCGATGGTGAGCAAGAAATCGTAGGGTGGGTTAGCCGAAGGCGTAACCCACCGCGTGATGAGCAAAGATGGTGGGTTACGGCTTCGCCTAACCCACCCTACGCACCTCGCGTTACCTCAGCGTAATCGCGAGCCCGCTCAAATCCGCATTCGCCATCAGGCCGGTCTGCTGGCCGGCGAGTTCGAGCACTGCGCCCTTCTGGTTGGTCAGCACGATCGCGCGCGCGCCGCGGCCGATCGCAAGGCCCGCGCCCGCCGCGCCATAGACGCCTGCGACGTCGGACGGGCGGTAGATGTTGCTGACGCGGCCGCGCAGCACCGTCTTCGAGCCGCCGAACACCAGGCCGTAGTCCAGCCCGCCGGTGGAGAGCGCGTAGCGCCTGCCGCGGAAGTTCAGCGTGCCGCTGCCGCCGGAGCCGCCGATGACCCATCCGGCCTTGTAGATCGTCATCGCGATGGTGCCCTCATCGGCACGGGCGACGGAGGACAGCGCGGCGCCGGCGAAAGCCGTCAGCGCAACGAGCGCGACACGAATGGCGGATGACTTCTTCATGGAGTGTTTCCTTAGGCGGTGGAGAGCGAGCGCCGCGACGGTGAATCAGAGTCGCGCCTGGCTGATTGTAACCGATTGACGGGATCGACAAAGCCTATTCACGCCGCGCGATTTGCAGGGTTCCACCGCGCTTCAGGCCCGGCCATTTCTGGGCGCGCGGCTTTGAACCAATCGGGCACTTGCGGGACATAATTCATGACCGGGACATGACGTCTCGGGCACCTCCCCGATCGGATTTCATTGGCTGGGAGAGCTGCAAACCCCTTGATGCTCAGGAGACCCTCGATGCGCCGTCTTTGCCTCCTCGCCGCCGCTGCCGCTGTTGCCGTCACTTCGCTTGCCGCCATGAGCCCCGCCGAAGCCTCCTTCCATCTGATCCGCTGGCAGGATTCCGGCTTCTGCCAGATCTGGGACCAGAGCGTGCCGACCGCGCCGTATCCGGGCAACTACACGGTCGTCGTCGGCAGCGAAGTGCCGACCTTCGGCGATGCGCTGGTGCTGAAAGACGGCCTGCTGCACAACGGCACCTGCTCGTTCTGAGCGCGCGTTGACGCTTCGATCAAGGCCGGCCCCGCCGGCCTTTTTCGTGGCGGAAGAATTGAACCAATCACGCTTTCGCCACACTCAATGAATGCCCGGATCCCCATCGGGCGCCGACCCCGCCAGCACGCATTGCGGGGGCCGGCCAGACATTTCCCAACAGGAGACCTTTGCCCATGCTTCGAGTTACCGCTCTCAGTGCCGCCGCCGCTATCGCACTGTCCGCCTTTGCCGCGACCGCTCCTGCCGAAGCCGCGTTTCACCTGATCCGCTGGGAAGGCACCGGCGCCTGCCAGATCTGGGACGAGAGCATTCCAGGCAAGCCGATCCCCTCGAACTACAAGACAGTCAGCAAGCCGGTCCCGACCTTCGCCGCCGCGATCGCGATCAAGGACGGCATGCTCAAGAAGGGCGCCTGCAAGATCTAAGCTTGCGCCTATCGACCATCATCATTTCGTCGATCAAGGCCGGTGGGTGATGCCCCGCCGGCCTTGCCGCTTTGAAAAACGCCTGCCGCGTCGCGCTGCCGGCTCCATGCTCCGCACACACCTGCCCCGCGCTTCCAGCACCGTCCGGGGGCTGACGGCCCGCGATCCGCATCCTAATATGATCCTCACACAAAAACAGAACCGTTGAGGAAACATCCATGCCCCTGCTCCAAAATCACATCGCTGTCATCACCGGCGCAGGCTCCGGCATCGGGCGCGCGATCGCGAAAGGCTACGCCAGCGAGGGCGCGCGCGTGGTGCTGCTCGACATGAACGAGGCGGCGGCGGCCAGCGTGGCAAAGGAAATCCGCGACGCCGGCGGCAAGGCCGAAAGTTTCCTGCTCGACGTCACCAGGCGCGACGACTGCGTCGCGATCGCCAGGCGCGTCGCCGAAAAAGTCGGGCAGGTCTCGATCCTGGTCAACAATGCCGGCATCGCCCGCCGCAACGGCATGCTGGGCGCGGCGGAAGCCGTGATCAACGATTGGGAAGACATCATCGCGATCAACCTCACCGGTGTTTTCAATGTGACGCATGCCTTCCTCGAACCGCTGCGCGCCGCCAAGGGGCGCATCGTCAATATCGGCTCGATCCAGTCGTTCGTGCATCTGAAGACGCCGAGTTCGCCGGCCTACACCGCCTCCAAACACGGCGTGCTCGGCTTCACCAAGGCGCTCGCCGCCGAACTCGGCAAGGACGGCGTCCGCGTCAACGCGATCGGCCCGGGCTTCATCGAGACGCCGCTGAACGAAAAGGTCCGCGCCAGCAATCCGGCGCTGGTAAAAGTGTTCGTCGACCACACCCCGCTCGGCCGCGCCGGCACCGCCGAAGACATTGTCGGCCCCGCGGTCTTCCTGGCGTCCGATCTGTCCGCCTATGTGTCGGGGTCGATCGTGATGGTGGATGGCGGCTACCGGACGGTCTGAGCCGACGGGACCCGCGATTTGGTGCGGGAACCCAACAAAAACGGATTGCCGGGTCAGGCCCGGCAATGACATACTTGCCTAGGCAACTAGTTAGCTCTCCCACCCGCGGTAACCGATCATGTCCAACGCCCCGCATTTCGACATCGACGTACCAACGTTCTGGGCCGATCCCTATCCGGCCCTGGCGCGGATGCGGAAGGAGGCGCCGATCGCGTTCGTGCCTCAGCTGGGCTCGACCGTGTTCACCCGGCGCGACGACATCTTCACCCAGGAAAAACGCATCGACGTGTTCTCCTCGCATCAGCCGGCGGGGCTGATGAACGTGCTGATGGGCCACAACATGATGCGCAAAGATGGCGATGCGCACATGTCGGAACGCGCGGCGATGTTTCCGGCGGTGTCGCCGCGCACGGTGCGCGACACCTGGGTGCGCCAGTTCCAGGCCCATGCCGACCGCATCCTCGACGAGCTCATGCCGCAGGGCAAAGCCGATCTGTGCAAGGCGCTGGCGCTGCCGCTGTCGGCCGAATGCCTGAAGGACGTCACCGGGTTGACCAACATGCGCTACCAGGACATGGACGCCTGGTCGCAGGCGATGATCGACGGCATCGCCAACTACACGGGCAACAAGGAGGTCGAGGCGCGCTGCCACGCCGCGACGTCAGGCATCGATGCCGCGATCGACGACATGGTCCCGGTGGTGGCCAAACATCCCAACACCTCGATCCTCAGCGTGCTCCTAGCCTCCGGGCAGAACATGGAAAGCATCCGCGCCAACATCAAGCTGGCGATCTCGGGCGGCCAGAACGAACCGCGCGACGCCATCGCCGGCGCGACCTGGGCGCTGCTGACGCATCCCGAACAGCTCGCGCTGGTTCGCGAGGGCAAGGCGAAGTGGCTCGACGTGTTCGAGGAATATGCGCGCTGGATCGCCCCGATCGGGATGTCGCCGCGCCGCGTTGCGAAACCGTGGTCCTATGGCGGCGTCGATTTCGAGCCGGAGGATCGCGTGTTCTTCATGTTCGGCTCCGCCAACCGTGACGAGGCCGTTTTCGGCGATCCTGATCGCTTCGACATCACCCGCAACACGTCGAAGAGCATCGCCTTCGGCGCCGGCCCGCATTATTGCGCCGGCGCCTTTGCCTCGCGCGCGATGGTCGCGGATGTCGCGCTGCCCGGCATTTTCACACGGCTCAAGGCTCTGCAACTCGACGAGAGCGAGCCGGTGCGGATTGGCGGCTGGGCGTTTCGCGGCCTGCTCAATCTGCCCGTGACCTGGATCACATAAGCAAAGCGAGACTTCCCGGTTCGGGCCGAAAAATCGAACGGACATCGGCAAGCTGACGACCAATCTCCACACACGCTAACAAGGGAGAACGACAATGCTTGCGGAAATCTTTTTGCTGCGCCTGGAAGCCAAGTTGCGATCGAACCAACAAACCACGCCATTGAGGAATCCACGCTTCGTGCCGATCGTACTGCGTTCGTAGCAGAACCGTCATCGGGGGCCCGCCAACGGCGACGCCTCCATGACGATTCCGTTGATGTTGATCAAAATCGACAACTCAATTGAAGCCGTCATCAAACGTCTGATAAGAAGCGCTTCGGAATCATATTCGGAGCGCACACGTGGCGGACGAAGCAGGTACCCGGCAGGGACGACAGGGACCACAAGGCCCGCGCGGCGAGCCCGGACGTCCCGGACCGCAGGGGCATCCCGGACCGCCGGGCCTGGAAGGCCCGCGCGGCAAGCCTGGAGCGGACGGCAAGGCCGGCGCGCAAGGTAAAGTCGGACCGCAAGGCAAGCGCGGCGAAACCGGTCCACAGGGCAAGCCCGGTCCGCAAGGCGCAGCCGGCCCCCGCGGCGAACCCGGACCGCCCGGCCAGTTGCCCTCGATCGAGCAGGTAATGCCGTGGCTGCATCTGATTTTCGATGCCTGGGAAGATCACCGGAAGATGCGCGAGCGCGAGGCAGCGGAGCGTGAAGCCGCGGCACTTGAGGACACCGAACGTGAAGCCGCCGAGCGAGAGGCACTCGAGACGGCCCTGCACGGCGATGATGGCGACGCTGATGATGACGACGATCGCCAAAAGGAAAAGAAGAAGCACAAGCGCAAACACAAGGACAAGAAGTAAGCGCGCCGCTCAGCGCCGCGGACATTCCCTGTAGCCGAACCTGTCGATGATCATCGCCCCCCGAATGGCGTGAAACGCCAAGCGTGTCCATGTGGCGATTGTCGATGAGATATTGGCGCAAGGCGAAGTTGTAGGCACTCAGCATCCGCCTGCGTGGAGCCGGCGTGAATATTGCCATTCACCCGCGGGGATCATGGGATCGACCAGGCCGTCGCCAGTCCGGTGAACAGCATCAGCAACGCCGAGCCCGATAAACGTGCGATCATGACGTTCAATGAGCGGCGCTGGGCCCGGCGCCAATATCCGGCAGCAGACGCATGAGCCGGAAGCACCAGCGCATGACGCGATACCAGAGAAAACCCGCAATGGAGCCCGAAATCGCGAGAATGGTGATGATGGCGGGCTCGTAGCTTCCGCCCACCCACAGCATCCAGCCGGACCACAGCACGGTGAAAGCGATGGCGCTCAATTTCAGGGGAATCGTCGGCTTCATGACACCCTCCATGGCAATCGGATGGTGCCAACCTATGCCCGGGCGACCGGCCGCACTGTGAGCTACGTCACGTGGGCTACCGAACCCAGGAAAACGCGATCAGGAACGCCTCCAATTCAATGCCGGCGGCGAACGCAGCACGTCTTACCCGAATCTCGCCCGCGATCGTTCCCGTGCCTTCTCGGCCTCGACCTCGCGGTCGCGGGCCGGCGCGTTGGTCTGCAGCGACGCCAGCAGGCGGCGGGCGCTGTCGGAAACCTCGGAGACCGCGCGGTTGAAGGCCTCCGCATTGGCCTGCGACGGCGAGTTGAACCCGGAAAGCTTGCGCACGAATTGCAGCGCCGAGGCATGGATTTCCGCGTGCGTCGCCGGCGGCTCGAAATTGAACAGGGTCTTGATGTTGCGACACATGGTTCTCTCCTCGGGATGCAGGCTGGCCATTCCAAGGACGAACGGCCGATGCAAAATCCGACAGTTTCGACTATTCTGTCATAGATTGACCGGCGCGTTCACCCTCTCGGCAATGGCATAGCGAGTTCCCGATGAGCCACGTGACCTACAAGATCGTCGAGCATGACGGCGGCTGGGCCTATACCGCCAATGGCGTTTTTTCCGAACCGTATCGGACCCATGCCGCGGCGCTCGCGGCCGCGCGGCGTGCGGCGGCCGAGCAGCGGGTGCCCGGTCGCACCGAGGTGATCGAATACGAAACCGCTGACGGCAAGTGGCAGACCGAGACCGCGGCCGGCAACGACCGGCCGGAGACCGATGTCGAGGACACCGCCTAGCCGCCAGGGCGCACGCCTCAAGTCTGGTGAACGCAAGGGGTGAAAGCCGCGACCAACGTAGCGCGACAGCGAAAGGCTTCCGATGCTCGCCCCGATCCGCCTCGGCCTTGCGCTCGCCATTTATCTCGTGGGCCAGACGTCCTCCGCCCTCGCCTGCGCCTGCTGCACCAACGAAGGCCAACGCAACGTTGCCACCGTGGCGCTGGATTCCAGCAAGCAGCAGGAGATTGAAAGCCTGCGTTTCGGCGGCAGGGCGACCTTGTTCACGGGCGAAGGCGACGTCGAGGGCATCCAAGGCATCGCCTCGCCCGCCGGCACCTACACGCTTTCGGCGCAATGGCGCGAGGACAGACTCGTGCTTTCGTTCCGCGACGCCGCCGGCCACACCGGCACGTTAGCGTTGACGCGTCCCCCAACGATCTCGGTGTTCGAGGTCGACCCGCGCGACCGGCCCGACAGGGGCCGCGGCCCGACGCTCTACAAGGAATGGAAGCTGTCAGCGCCCGCCTCAGGCAGCGGCGTGTTTCAGCCTGGTATCGCGACGCAGCAGATCCTGACGCTGATCCTGCAGGGCGGTGGCAATTCCTGCACTTCCTCGATCGACTTTACGCACTGGACGCTGGTGATGCAGGGCCCGAAAGCCAATTACACGCTGTACGGCAATCTGGTGCGCTGAAACAGCCGTTGTGATAGGCTCCCTGACAAGTGGCCCTAAAAAAGAGCGCCGCATCAGGGAGATCAGCATGAATTTTTCGCAAATCACATTAACGGCTGCCATCGCCTTGACCTCCTTCGCCGCGTCTGCCGCAGATTATCCGGCGCCCAAACAGGGCGACTGGATCGCCAAGGATTTCAAATTCCACTCCGGCGAAACCATGGAGCTGCGGCTGCACTACACCACGATCGGCGAGCCGACCGGCCAGCCGGTGCTGGTGCTGCATGGATCGGGTGGCTCGGCCACCAACATGCTGACGCCGACCTTTGCCGGCGAATTGTTCGGCCCCGGCCAGCCGCTGGACGCGGCGAAATACTACATCATCATCCCGGACGGGCTCGGCCACGGCAAATCGTCAAAGCCCTCCGACGGCATGAAGACGGCATTCCCGAAATACAATTACGAGGACATGGTCGACGCGCATTACCGCCTGGTCAAGGAAGGCCTCGGCGTGAAGCACCTGCGGCTGGTGATCGGCAATTCGATGGGCGGCATGCACACCTGGATCTGGGGCGGAAAATATCCGCAGTACATGGACGCGCTGGTGCCGATGGCCGCGCAGCCGACCGAGATGGCGGCGCGCAACTGGATGCTGCGGCGGATGATGCTGGAGACCATCCGCAACGACCCCGACTACAACCGCGGCAATTACATCACCCAGCCGCGCATGATGAAATACGCCATCGCCGCCTATGGCATCGCCACCGGCGGCGGCACGCTGGCCTATCAGATGCTGGCGCCGACGGGCGCGAAGGCGGACAAGATGGTGGACGACCGGCTGGCGCTGCCGATTACAGCCGATGCCAACGACTTCATCTATCAGTGGGAAGCTTCGCGCGATTACAATCCGTCCGCAGGGCTCGACAAGATCGAAGCGACGCTGCTTGCGATCAACGCCGCCGACGATGAGCGCAATCCGCCGGAAACCGGCGTCACCGATGCAGCGATGAAACGCGTCAAGAATGGCCGCCTGTTCCTGATCCCGCCCTCGACCGAGACGCGCGGACACCTCACCACCGGCAACGCGGCATTCTACAAGAAGCAATTGCAGGAATTGCTGCAGACCGCGCCGCAGCGGACGATGTAGGCCCGGAAGAAAGCGTGCAATGTCAACCAGCCGTTTTCGTCGGACCGCACTCGCGCTTTCCGATACGGTGGAGAGCGCGCATCACGGCAAGGCTGATTTCCGCGTCGGCAAACGTATCTTCGCTACGCTGGGCCATCCCGACGAAAACTGGGGCACGGTGAAGCTAACGTACGAGCAGCAATCGATGCTGGTAGAGGCGGATCCCGAAATCTTCCAACCGGTGCCAGGTGGATGGGGCAAACAGGGCTACACCAATGTTCGCCTGGCCAAGGCCAATGCGGCGACGCTAAAAAGCGCGCTGACAATGGCCTGGCAGAATGTCACGCCAAGGGCATACGCCAAGCAACGCGCGATGCCGCAATAGCGATTGCTGCAACCCCATAGCTCCTTCCGATTGCTGCATCATCTATCGTCGACCCGCCTGGATATTCGAAACTCGGGACAACTACCCCATGGGACGTTGCGCGCGCGATTTTTGTCGGGGGCTCCTTTCAGCCCGGCGTGCAGAACGTTGACTTCCTGCAACGCGTATCGATCGGTGGCAAGATCATGAGAAAAGATCACGTCAATGGTTGTGTACGACCATATCAGGCAAAGAACACACACAGGCGCGAAACGCACTTGAGGCAAGTAGTATTGGAAATGGACGCGCGAACTGGTGCGGTCCCCGCGCATGTCCGGCACCTCCTGCGTTTGGACGTATTCTGCACCCATGCTACGCATGACGGCATGGGCCGAGGCCAGTTGGCGACTGATGGACGGATCGGATCCAGCAAGCTCTCTAATGTGTGAGAGAAGCTGATCATTGAGATTGCTGTTGAAGGTTACTGTCGGGCCCCGAAAGCCACTGTCCGACGGCCAAAACACCCCATTCGACAGACCGGGCCAGACTGTCCAGCGTTGCGCACCCGCCCGAGACAGGATGCGCTCGTATTCAGCAACGCCAATCGAACCGACGCTGCATTTCTCCAGCCCGAGGAGTTCGGTAAAGCTGAAAGCCCAGAGCAAGACGGGGAGCGCAAACAGCAATCCCACGGGTGAAAGCAAGCCTATCGCAATCTTCGGATTCGTGCCCAACGCGTTTCCAATCGTGACGATGACCGCAGAGCGGCTCCTGCCACCAACCACGGGCGGTCAGACCGCATGTTAGGCAGCTTGCTGCCCCCGCCAGCTCACCACACGTCCACCGCAAGAAGATAGCACGTTCGTGCTGCGCCCATTTCAAGGCAGTAATCAGTTCGATGCGACGGCTGAGCGGCCAGCATGAATTCCCGATTTCGCACCGCATCAATTTTGGACCCGCCGCATCGCTCATTATTTGAGCGTGCATCAGTTCGCCTGCTCCGCTTGAATTGTCACCGATACGATTCGAAAGACAACACGGTGGAGGATTGGATGCGAAGACTCGCGCAGCTCGCTCTACTCGTGTGTCTCTGTGCGCTCGCAAGCGCAACGCTCGCCGTCGACAGGGGCCAGTTCGAAAATGTCCCGCCCGATATCCGCAACTGGTTCAAGAGTGTGATCGCGCCGAACGGCGTGCCCTGCTGCGATATTTCCGACGGCCATCGCACCTCCTACGACGTGCGCGACGGCGCCTATTGGGTGCCGATCGAAGGCCAATGGATGGTGGTGCCCGACCGCGCCGTCATTCGCGATCACGGCAATCCGATCGGAGAGGCCGTGGTGTGGTACGTGCATCACCGCGGCAGCATCATCATCAGCTGTTTCGTGCCTGCGGACGCGGTGTAGGATTCCGGCAGCATCCGTGATCGCAGGATGTAGAGATAATAGGTGGTCGCCGGAATACCGCGATGGTATCTTCACCTCATCGCGCCGCATTCACTCAGGAGATGTGCCTTGACCGACTTTGCCGCCAGCGACCTCGCCGCGATCTATCCTGCCCCCTCGCCGCGCGTGATCGCGAAGGCGCGCCCCGAAATCGACGTCCATGCGAAGAAATTCATCGGCATGTCGCCGTTCTGCGTGCTGGCTACGTCGGGCTCGGACGGCAGCGTCGACGCCTCGCCGCGCGGCGGCAATCCCGGCTTCATCCATGTCGCCGGACCGAAGGCGCTGCTGATGCCGGACCGCTCCGGCAACAACCGGATCGACAGTTTTCGCAACATTATCGAGGGAAGCGGCTTCGTGCAGCTGATCTTCTTCGTGCCGGGGATCGACGAGACGCTACGCGTCGGCGGCAAGGGCAAGGTATCGGTGGATCCGGAGGTGATGGCGTCGATGGTGGAGTTCGGCAAGCCGCCGCGCGCGGTGCTGCACATCGACGTGCACGAGGCCTATTTCCATTGCGGCAAGGCGCTGATGCGCTCAAAGCTGTGGGCGGGCGATACGCGGGTTGAACGCGCCGTGATGCCCAGCATCGGCGAAGTCATTCACGACCAGACCGGCCTTGGCGAACGGGAAAGCCAGGAAGTGATTTACGAGCGCTACAAGACTCAGCTGTAAGATGAAGAGTTAAGCTGCGACTCTCGCCGTCATGCCCGGGCATAGCCGTCTAAAGGACGGCGTCGCTTTCGCTCGCCTATGACCCGGGCATCCACGTCTTCACGGTCTGGCGGCGCCTAAGTCGTGGATGGCCGGGTCATCCAAGGCGAAGACGCGCTTCGCGCTTTAGCCCGGCCATGCCGAGATGGTCACCTGCGACCGCCGAAGCTGGCCGCCTCAGTGCTCGCTCTCGAGCCCGCCGACATGCTTCTGGGTGTAGAGCTCAAGCCCGATGCGCTTGATCAGGTCGAGCTGGGTCTCGAGGAAATCGATGTGATGCTCCTCGTCCTTCATCAGCTGCTCGAACAGGTCGCGTGAGACGTAATCCTTGACGCCGTGGCAGTGGGTAGCGGCTTCCTGGTAGAGCGCGCGCGCGGATATCTCGGAGGCCAGATCGCATTCGATGATTTCCAGGACGTTCTGGCCGATCCGCAAGGGATCGAGAACCTGCAAATTGGGAAAGCCGTCGAGGAACAGGATCCGATCGGTGAACTTGTCGGCGTGTTCCATCTCCTCGATGGATTCCTTGCGCCAGACCTTGGCCATATTCAGCAGGCCCCAATTGTTCAGGAGCCGGTAATGCAGCCAGTACTGGCTGATCGCGGTAAGCTCGCTGCGCAGGCCCTTGTTGAGATAATCGATGACTCTTGGGTCGCCCTGCATTGGTGCACTCCGTGGTTTTGAGGCCAAATCGGCCCGAAACTGTATTTAGAACGTTTCTAAATCAGTTTGGAGGCAAGAGCAACCGTTCCCGCAAAAAAGCGGTGGGAACCGAACTATCCCGTGGATTTGAGAGGTATCAGGAGGCAGCGAGCGCGAACTCGTGGGCCTGCTCTTCGGTCACGGCGTGACTATGCGGGCAGCCCGAGCAGCAGGCCTTGGCGCAGGGGCCCAGCGCTTCGTCGATGATGGCCTTGATGGTGCGCGCGCAGCGGCCGCACTCGGCGCTGCAGCCCAAGCATCCATAGATCTGCTTCGGATTGCGCGGCAGGTCCGAAGCTGCACTGACAGCATTGCGGACATCATGGTCGCTGAGGACGTTACAGGAACAGACGATCATGAATACGGCAGGTCCATCGGTGATGCTTACCCACTTCGATATTGAAGCGGCGGTCGCGATGCAAAAGGAAAAACAACACTTTCAAGCAATTCCAAAGTGAACCCAAGTCAGTTTGGAATGAGTCTAAAAAGCCTTGTCTTACAGGCACAATCGCAGGCTTCCCGCGCGGGCACCGTGACCTTAATCACCACCAACTCCACCACTATCAATCATCGCTACTACCGCCGCTGTCGCTGTCACTACCGCTGTCGCTGTCGCCTCCCCCGCTATCATCGCTGGAGGAATCACTCGACGAGCTGGAGTCGTCGGACGAGCTGAAACTGTCGGACGAACAGTTGGAGCTGGAATTATCGGTCGGCGTGGAATTGTCGGACGAGCAGTTCGAACTGGAATTATCGCTGCTGAACAGGTTGGCGATGCTCGAGCCACTGCTGCCGCCGCCGCTACTGGAACCATAGCTGTCATCATTGCGGTCGCGATAGCGGTCGCTGTCGCGCGACGAGCCGCTGGGCCATGCGCTGATATTGTACGTCCGGGCTATCACCCAATAGAACATCACCGCCATGCCGCCGAGTGCGACCAGATATATTGGCATCCCGCTCATCCCGGAATCCTCTTCAAAAGCGGTTGGGAAACGGGCCTTTTGCACCGCAATGAAGCCCAACCGTACGCCCCTTCGTCGCAAAAAGAGGCGGTCCCGTTCATTGATCATTTCAGCGAAATATGGAACTTTCGCCGCGACGGACCGCTTTCCCGCCGTCCTTTGCTCCATCAGAAAGGTGAGGCCCATGAAGAAGACATTGATGGCGCTGACTGCCGTCACCGCTTTGGCTGTTTCCGCGGTAGCCGTTCCAGCTCCTGCCCATGCGCAGCGTGGCGTAGCGGCCGGCGTCGCAGCCGGATTGATCGGCGGCGCCATTGTCGGCGGTGCGATCGCCTCGCAGCACGGCTATTACGGTGGTCCGGGCTATTATGCGCCGGCTCCGGGCTATTACGGCGGCCCGGCCTATGTCGCCGAACCCGGCTACGGTCCGGACTGCATCTGGCAGAAGCAGCGCTTCTGGGACGGCTATGGCTGGCGAGTGCGCAGCGTCCGGGTTTGCGACTAGAGCATTGTCGGTTCTGATCTGGTCGGATCAGAACCGAAGCCCGAAAACGCTCTGAACACCCGTTCACCTTCATTAAATCGCACGCAAAGTCCCGGAAACCCGATGGGTTGTCCGGGACTTTGCCCTTCCATGGCCAGAAAAAACCGCTTTTTTCGGCCATCAAGCCCGCACGTTTACTTTCGGTTGACCGTTGTGCGCTCTTTTCGAAGCGGCCAATTCGAGTACGGCGTGTTTGCCTAACCCTAAACCCGGCGTCGGCTGATCAGGCGCCACCTCCAGGAGAGTCCCCAACATGAAGAAGACATTTGCTGCCTTCGTCGCGGCCGCAACGATTGCCGGTTCGCTCGCTGCGGCACCCGCACCCGCGAACGCTCAGCGCGGCGTGGCAGCTGGCGTGGTCGGCGGCCTGATCGGCGGCGCGATCATCGGTGGCGCCATCGCCTCCAGCCGCCCGGCTTACGGCGGACCGGTCTATGTGGAAGACGCGCCCCCGGCCTGCCGCCTGGTTCGCGAGCGCTTCTGGGACGGCTACGGCTGGGCCTACCGCCGCGTCGAGGTCTGCCACTGATCCGACCACCGGCGCGTCTTACGCGCCTTGCGAGTTCAAGCCCGGCCGAAACTCTCGGCCGGGTTTTTTCTTGGCCGATCTCGCTTGGTGCCTATCTCTCTTGCGTCAACGCGACGAGCTGATCGAACGCAGCACCGCTTCGCTCGGCCAGCAATCAACCTTCAGCCCTGCTTGCTTCTGATACGCCCCCAGCGCCGCGCGGGTCTGCATGCCGGCCTTGCCGTCGAGCTTGTCCTTGTAGAGGCCGATCCGCGTCAGATGACGCTGCATGGCTTCGACGTCCTTGCTGCGCAATTGCGTCGATGCCGACCATGGCGTCGCGAATGGCAACGGGTTCGCCATGCGGTCGGCGAGATGGCCGACGAACAGCACGTACAAATCAGAAAAGTTATATTCCTTGATCACGAAGTAGTTCTTGGTGGTCAGGAACGCCGGACCATAGATGCCTTCGGGCTGCAGCAGCGAGGCCGGCTGGGCCTGCTCGGCCGCACTCAACTTCGCGCCGCGCACCGGCACGAAGCCGGCGCGCAGCCATTCGCCGATCGGCTTGCTCACCTCGGGTACGCCCGTGGTGCAGTCGGCATTATCAGGCGCGCGCACTTCATAGGCCCAGCGCACGCCCGGCTGCCAGCCCTTGTTGACGAGCTGCTGAGCGGCGGAGGCGAGCGCATCCGGCACCGAATTCCAGATGTCGATGCGGCCGTCGCCATCGAAATCGACACCATGCTTGTAATATTCGCCCGGCAGGAATTGCGTGAGCCCGGTGGCGCCGGCCCAGGACGAGCGCATGTCCTTGCGCGTCACCGCGCCCTCGCCGAGGATCTTCAGCGCCAGAATGAATTCGCCGCGGTACTGATCCTTGCGCCGGCCGACATAGGCCTGCGTCGCCACCACGCGCACGGTGTCGTAAGGCAATCGATACCGGCCGTAATCGGTTTCGCGGCCCCAGATCGCGAGCACGACCGTCGCGGGCACGCCGAAGCGGCTCTCGATTTGACTGAGCGCTGCGCGATGCTTTGCCATCAGCTTCTGTCCCTCCGCCGCCAGCCGCGCGATCGAGGCCTCCTTCACATAATCGGCCGGCACCTGCACGAACTCGGCCTGCGACGGCGCGCCGGTGGCGGGCCGTCCCGGCAGGATCAGGTCGGGCAATTTGTAATCCGGCTCGAGGCCGCGGGTCTCGGCGTCAAACGTCGCCCGCGACACGCCGGCGGCCTGCGCCTCCGGCCACAGCGAGGCAATGAACTGCGTGAAGCCGGCATCGGCGGCAAGGGCGGGTTGTGAGCCGAACAGGGCGACCCATAACAGAATTCCCGCTCGCCCAATCATAGTTGCATATTGCACGCGCGCACCTGTTCCATGACGCTCGGTAATCTACCAGACTGAGTCGTTCGGCTCGGTGATTGTAACCAGCCGGGACCATCCACGCGATGTTCTTCCCAAAGATCAATGTGAAGAATGACCCGGCCAAGCACTGGCACAGGCCCGATCGGCACTTCTTCGCCAATGGCGCCTGTCAGGTGCTGGCCTTCGCTTTTCTGGAACGATACCCGGACCTGGGCTTCCACGCCCGCTGGATCAAACCCACGGCCGGGTTCACCGGCAACCACATCTATGTGACGGATGGCATCAACGCCTTCGACTATCACGGCCTCACGACGGAACAGCGCCTGCTCGCCTTCGGTTTCAAACGCGGCCGCCGGTTTTTTCCCGGCTGGGACGCAAGCCTGGTGGACTTGCCAGCCGCCATTCTGGTTTCGGAACAGCGCTCGCGGCAAATCGAGGGGCTCTGGCTGCGAGAACCAAAGCAGTCCCTCCATGATGCTCTGCCTCGAGCACGCAATTTCCTCGACAGATTCGGCGATATCAAACGCCGGCTGAAGTGACGTCCACCGCTTGCCGAAGGCGATCGCCGTCAATGCGTGGCGGCGGCGTGTTTGGCGTTTTCGGCGGAATCATTCGACAGCTTGTCGACATAAGCAATGCCGATCGCGGACAGAATGAAAACCGTATGGATGATGGTCTGCCACATCACGCCGGTTTCGGTGTAGGAGCCCTTGCCCGAAGCGAGATTCCCGGCCTCGATGAAGGTGCGCAAAAGATGGATCGACGAGATGCCGATGATGGCCATCGCGAGCTTGATCTTGAGCACGCTGGCGTTGACGTGGCTGAGCCATTCCGGCTGGTCGGGATGTCCTTGCAGATTGAGACGGGAGACGAACGTCTCGTAGCCGCCGACGATGACCATCACCAGGAGGTTCGAAATCATCACCACGTCGATCAGGCCCAGCACCGCCAGCATGATCTGCTGCTCGCTGAAATCGAAGGCGTGGGCGAACAGGTGCCACAGCTCTTTCAGAAACAGCACGACATAGACGCCCTGCGCGACAATCAGGCCGATATAAAGCGGCAATTGCAGCCAGCGGGAGCTGAAGATCAGGAACGGGATCGGACGCAATGCCTTCCTCTCAGCTGGGGGCGGCAACGGCGTTTCCGGCGTCATGGACATGGTCGGGGGTCTCTCTGTGCGGGACTTAGGTGGGGCAATCGCGGCCAATCTAATAGCCGGATATGGCACCCTCCGGACGGGCGGAATTGAGCGGCCATTTGGCGCAGGCGGAGTAGCGCCTGCGACACGGCTTCGTCATCTCGGCGCGAACCACAACTCAGCGCGTCAGCTTCTTGTACTTCACGCGATGCGGGATGATGGAGTCCTGGCCGAGCCGGCGCATCTTGTCCTTCTCGTAATCCTGGAAATTGCCTTCGAACCATTCGACATGGCTTTCCCCTTCGAAGGCCAGGATGTGGGTGGCGATGCGGTCGAGGAACCAGCGGTCATGGCTGATGATGACGGCGCAGCCGGCGAAGTTCTCCAGCGCCTCTTCCAGCGCGCGCAGCGTGTCGACGTCGAGATCGTTGGTCGGTTCGTCGAGCAGCAGCAGGTTGGCGCCGGACTTGAGCATCTTGGCCAGATGCACGCGGTTGCGCTCGCCGCCCGACAGCGCGCCGACCTTCTTCTGCTGGTCGGCGCCCTTGAAGTTGAACGACGAACAATAGCCGCGCGAGTTGACTTCGCGCTTGCCGAGCAAGATCAACTCGTTGCCGCCGGAGATCTCCTCCCACACGTTCTTCTTGCCGTCGAGATCGTCGCGCGATTGGTCGACGTAACCGAGATGCACGCTTTCACCGACGGTGATCGTGCCCTTGTCCGGCGTCTCCTGCTGGGTGATCATCCGGAACAGCGTGGTCTTGCCGGCGCCGTTGGCGCCGATCACGCCGACGATGCCGCCCGGCGGCAGCTTGAAGGTGAGGTCGTCGATCAGCATGCGGTCGCCAAAGCCCTTGCTGAGGCCTTCGAAGTCGACGACGTTCTGGCCGAGCCGCTCGGCCACCGGAATCGTGATCTGCGCGGTCTGGGTCTGCTTCTCGCTGGCCTGCTTCAGCAGGTCCTCGTAGCGCTGGTAGCGCGCCTTGGACTTGGCCTGGCGCGCCTTGGGCGACGACGCAATCCACTCCTGCTCGCGCTCAAGCGTCTTCTGGTGCGCGGCGTCCTCGCGGCCTTCCTGCAAGAGGCGCTTCTGTTTCTGCACCAGCCAGGACGAATAATTGCCCTCGTAGGGAATGCCCTTGCCGCGATCGAGCTCGAGGATCCAGCTGGTGACGTTGTCGAGGAAGTAGCGGTCATGGGTCACGATCAGGATCGCGCCGGGATAGTTGCGCAGATGGCCTTCCAGCCACGACACCGACTCGGCGTCGAGATGGTTGGTCGGTTCGTCGAGCAGCAGCAGGTCCGGCTGGTCGAGCAGCAGCTTGCACAACGCCACGCGGCGGCGCTCACCGCCCGACAGCTTGGTGACGTCGGCATCGTCGGGCGGGCAGCGCAACGCGTCCATCGCCTGGTCGACCTTGCTGTCGAGATCCCACAGGCCGGCGGCCTCGATCTCGTCCTGCAGCTTGGTCATCTCGTCGGCGGTCTCTTCCGAGTAATTCATCGCCAGTTCGTTGTAGCGATCGAGGATCGCCTTCTGCTTGGCGACGCCCAGCATAACGTTCTCGCGGACCGTCTTGGTCTCATCGAGATGCGGCTCCTGCTCGAGGTAGCCGACCCGGGCGCCCTCGGCGACCCAGGCCTCGCCGTTATATTCCTTGTCGAGGCCGGCCATGATCCGCAGCAGGGTCGATTTGCCGGAACCGTTGACGCCGAGCACGCCGATCTTGGCGTCCGGGTAGAACGACAGATGGACGTTATCGAGCACCTTGCGGGTCGGGTAGCTCTTGGTCAGACCCTGCATGAAATAGACGAACTGGCGAGCCATCGCGATCCCTTGAAACCAGAGGATTTATGGAAATTTTGCTGCCGCTGATGTAGCGGCGCGGCCCCCAAAGGGCAACCGCGGGAACGCGTTTTCTGTTCGTTCACCACGGATGAATACGGGATGGTCACCATGTGCGGGCATGTGTGCGCCGGATCACGACAATTGAAACCAACTTTTAATAAATCAGGCCAAAAGTCGTTCAAGACGCCGAAAAACGGCGTCTCCGCGGCGAAACCGCGAATGGCAAACCAGAGACCCTCGTCATGGCGACGACCAGTTCGGCATCCCTTTCCACCCCGGCGCACGGCCACGGCCTTGCCAAGCCGCTCGCCGAACTCCGCAACTTCTGGCGCCAGTTCGTTGCCAAGGCCTTCAACCCCTACCGTCCGGAACTGCACTATATGCGCGGCCCCGGCCCGGCCTGGCGCGCCAAGCAGGCTCGCCGCGATTAAGCGACTTTCAAGCAAGTCCCCAAACGGCGCGTGACGCCCGGTAATCCCGGCTGTTAGCGTATCATGCAACCTTGCATTGTCGCAGACCGCGAGCAAAATCGATGAACGGCTTGCTCTATCTCCTGGCCGGCGGCTGTCTTGCCGGTGTGATCGCGCTCGCATTCTTCCAGAAGCAGGATATTGGAAAAATCGGCTCAACGGATGTTTTCGTCACCCTCTTGTTCCTTTCGGCCCTGGCCGGCGCAGCTTGCATTCTGACGTACTCGCGCTGGGGCCGGAAGTTGAGGTCGCGGATCGAGCAGAAACATGCTGACGCGGACGACCGGGTACGCACCAACGCCCGCACAAAAGGTGAGGTGCGAAAGCCAGATTCTTGGCCCCTGACGTGAGACATCAGCCGCTTGCGTTCGACCACAAAGCGCGCAAGCATGGCTGATCCTGGGCGGCCCTCGAGCCGCCATCTCTCAACGTATGGACTTTCCAATGACGCGGCTGCGCTGTGCAATCCTCGACGACTATCTTGATGTGGCCCTGAAGGTCGCCGACTGGTCCCAAATCGCCGACCGGGTCGATGTCACCGTCTTCAACCAGCCGTTTGCGAACGCGGAAACCGCGGCCAGTGCGCTGAAGGATTTCGAGATCATCTGCGCGATGCGCGAGCGCACACCGTTTCCACGCACGATGTTTGCGGCGCTGCCGAAGCTGAAACTGCTGATCACCTCGGGCATGCGAAACGCCGCGATCGACATGGAAGCCGCCAAGGACCACGGCGTGGTGCTGTGCGGCACCCAATGGGGCCGCGATCCCACCGCGCCGCTGACCATGGGCCTGATCCTGGAACTGACCCGCAATATCGGCCGCGAAAACGCGCGCATGCATGCCGGCGAGCCGCTGCAGAAATTCGTCGGCATGGAGATCGAGGGCCGCACGCTCGGCGTGATCGGCCTCGGCAAGCTCGGCACCAAAGTGTCAAAACTGGCGCAGGCGTTCGGCATGAACGTGATCGCCTGGAGCCCGAACCTGACGCCTGAGAAGTGTGCGGAAGCCGGCGTCGGCTACGCTTCCAAGGAGGAATTGTTCGCTACCGCCGACATCGTCACCGTGCACGTCGTGCTGGGCCCGCGCTCGCGCGGGCTGGTCGGGCGGGAAGATCTCGCCCGCATGAAACCGACCGCCTACCTCGTCAACACGGCGCGAGGGCCGATCGTCGACGAAGGCGCGCTGCTGGAAGCGCTCCAGCAGAAAAAGATCGCGGGCGCCGGCATCGACGTGTTCTCGGTCGAGCCGCTGCCGGTCGACCATCCCTTCCGCAAGCTCGACAACCTCGTGCTGACGCCGCATCTCGGCTACGTCACCGAGGACAGCTTTCGCAACCACTATCGCCAGATGGTCGAAGGCATCGACGGCTGGTTCAAGGGCGAAGCGCCGCGGAAGCTGGCCTGAGGACGCGAGCGAGCCTCAGTCAGGCCGCAGTCCTCTCCGCCACCTGCCTCGCGACCATTGCAAATCCCTCGCGCCAGGATGAATAGGCCGGCCGCCAGCCCAGTTCCTGCCTCGCCTTGGCGTTCGATCCTCCGCGCACCTGGGTCATCATCGAGACCATGTGCTCACCCGCCAGCAGCCGGCCAAGCCAGGCCGGCACGTGAAATGGCGGCTTGGCGCCGAGAACGCCTGACAGCGCCGGCAGCCAGTCCCTGACTTGCGCCGGTTCGTCGTCGACGATGTTGTAGATGCTGCCGGGCCGGCCATGCTCAATCGCAGCAACGGTCGCGGAAGCCGCGTCCTCGACATGCACGAACGACCACCAGCCGCCACCGTCGCCGATCAGCGGCACGCGGCGATGGCGCAACTGGCCGATCATGGCTGACGACAGCATGCCGGTATCGGGTCCATAGAACGATCCGTAGCGCAGCACGATGCCTTCGGGTGCGGCCGACGCGGTCACGGCGTGCTCCAGATGCTGGATCGCTTCGAGCGTAGGGCGCAATTCCTGCGGCGGATCAGGATCGAGTTCGTCGGCTTCGGTTTTGACCGGGCCGCCACCGCTGCCATAGGTCCATCCGCAAAAACTCTGGGCGATGAAACGCTTCGCGCCGGCATCGCGCGCGGCAACCAGCAGAAAATCGGTGCCGCGCGTCCGCAGCTGATTGGTGGCGCTGAAGGCGCGATCGAAACGGCGCAGATCCGTCACCGCGGCAAGATCGGTCATCTCGTCGATCACGACATCGGGCTTCGCTGACATCACGGCGGCATGAACGGCCGGTGCGTCGAGGCCGTCGGCCACGACTGGTTCAGCCCCCAGCCGTTTGACGGCATCGGCCTTCGCCGCCGTCCGCGTCATGCCGGTGACGGAGTGACCGGCCGCAACCAATGCAGGAACGAGTTCGCGGCCAACGGCGCCGGTGGCGCCCGCAACGAAAATTCGCATGCTGAGATCCTTCTGCTTGCCGCCCAGCTTCTGACGTCGGCGGCAAATAGTCGGAAGAAATGTGAATTCAAGTGGCAGCCGGACAAGGCGCGGCGCCGAAAGCTTGCGTACGACGCCGAACGACGCACAGCCGTCATTGCGAGCGAAGCGAAGCAATCCATGGTCCGGCAAAGCAAGTGTGGATTGCTTCGTCGCTTCGTTCCCTTGCGCAAACGCTTCGCGTTTGTCGCAGGCAATGACGAAAAAAAGGCCCGCGTTGCGGGCCTTTTTCAATAACGGTCGTGCAAACCTCTGACCCTAGCGCACCGTCACCGGCGCGGGCAGCGGGGGCACCACGGTCGGCTGCATGCCGGGAACCGGGGCGAGCTGCGCCTGAGCCGGCGCGCCCTGAGCACTTGCCGGCGGCAAGCCTTGTGCAGGTGCCAAGCCTTGAGCAGGCGCGGCTGAAGCGGTCGCGGTTCCAGGCGGCGGACCACCGGGCATCACGACGACGCGGGTGCCGACTTTGACGCGCTCGAACAGGTCGGACACGTCCTCGTTCAGCATGCCGATGCAACCCGACGAGACGAACTTGCCGATCGTCGACGGCTGGTTGGTGCCGTGGATGCGATAGACGGTCGAACCCAGATACATCGCGCGGGCACCCATCGGGTTGCCGGGGCCGCCGGCCATGAAGCGCGGCAGATAGGGCTGACGCTCGATCATCTCCGACGGCGGATGCCAATCCGGCCACTCGGCCTTGCGGCTGACCTTCTGCACGCCGGTCCAGGTGAAGCCATCGCGGCCGACGCGGACGCCGTAGCGGATCGCGCGGCCACCGCCGAGCACGTAATAGAGGTAGGTATTCGGCGTATCGACGACCAGCGTGCCGGCGGGCTCCTTGGTCGCGAACGAAACTTCCTGACGGCGCAGATGCGGCGGAAGCTGCACGGGCGCCGCTTCCGGCTGTTCTTCCGGTGGCAGTGCTGACAGCACGATCGGCCTGCCGTCAGCGCCAACAGCGGGCTGCTGCTGCGGTTGCACGGCGCCGGTGACGGCGGGTCCGCCGCCGACGGCTTCCGGCGGCCGCAAGCGGTCGTCGCTCGGATAGACCACGCCTGCAGCGGGAACACGGCCATCGCCGCGATCGGAGTAGATCACCGGGGGAGGACCGGCAGGACGGCCGTAACGCGGATCATCCGGCGAAAGGACGGGACCCGTGGGCATCGGCGGGCCGCGGTCGGAATACATCGGCCGGCCGTAGCGCGGGTCGTTCGGCGACAGCACCGGACCAGGCGGCGGCAGCGCGGTCGAACTCCGGGCGTTCGGCGCCTCGTCGTCTTCGTCGTCCAAGGCATCGAAATCGGGCGTGCCGGGTCCGCGGCGCTGATCGATGCCATAACCACCGGGAACATACGGTCCCGGAGCTGCCGAATAGGTCGAGCCAGCGGGATAGCCCTGCTGTGCCTGGGCAAGCGAAATTCCTGCCGAGGCAGCAGCGACGGCAGCGCAGATCGTCAGAATACGGTTAATCATCATCGCTCTTGTATAGTCCCCAAGCCACACCGGACCGTTAACGGCAGATGACGGAAGATAGCGGCGCATTCAAGACAAATCCGTCAAATTCGGCCCAAATCGGTCATTTTGTGATGGACCGTGAACGCTGCGGCAAAGATGCCGCACGGCGCGAAAAACATTGATTACCGGCGTAGAGCCTTTCCGTTCCGATTGAATCCGAACGGGGCTCTAGATTCTTGATTTGACGCGTTTTCTTGACGCGAACCGGGTGCCCACTTCGCTGGAAAACGCTCTAGCGCCGCCATTGGCCGCCAATTTTGTAACAAACAGGTTAGAGACGTTGAGATACTCTCGAATCGGCCTGATTCGCGGTGCGAATCCAGCCGCTTCCCAGTGGTCACCGCGTTCCCTTGGCATCAACAGCCCTGCATATTCCTGGCAAGGCGGAACTCGCGTCCATGCTCCCCGGTTTTCGCTTTCTGTTCGCCGCGATCGTGCTGTCGATGTCGGTTCTGGTCTTTGGGCTCGGAGCGGCAGCACTGCTGCGTGCCTCGCACGAGCAATTTGCCAGCATCCCGTCGCGGCGGCCGCCGCCCGAACCCGTCTTTGTCAGGCAGAACGAACCGCCGATGCCGACGCTGGCCCTGCTGCGCGTCGAGCCCGATGTCGCGGAGAAGGTGCCTGACAATGTCGCGGCGACGATTATCGAGACCGTTACCCCTGCCGCACAAGCTCCGGAAGCGCCGCCGGCTGAACCGGAAAAGACTGCTGCGCTGAAACTGGACGAGCCCGTGAAGCTGAACGAGGTCGTGCCGGCCGAGACGGTGAAAGCGGAAATCCCGGCGACGGAAACAATACCGGCTGTTCAGGCCACGCCGGCCGAGGTGCCTGCCGCCGAAGCGCCTGCTGCCGAGACGCCTGCGGCCAATGAGCAAGTGAAGCTCGCGGCGATCGCGGAAACGCCGCCGCCGGCGACATCAGCCGTATCGACCGAGCCTGCGCCGGTGGCGGAAGCGCCCTCCCTGGAAGGCAACCTCGCCGCAATGAAGATCGCCACGCTGGGCGGTCCTGCCGTCGCTATCCAGGAAACGGCTTCGGTGAAACCGACGGCCGCGAAACCAGAGCGCAGCGTCAACCGGAAGCGGGCGCAGCGCGCCAAAGAGCGCCGGCGCATCATCGCGGCGCGACGCGCGCTGCAGGCGCGGCAGGTGGCTCAGCAAGCGGCCGACCCGTTTGCGCAACTAACCTCGCGCGGCAGATAATAAAACCCGCGCCGCTCAGGTGGGGCCGGTCGCAACCGGCGGCCCGTCCTGCTCACCCCATTCGGTCCATGAGCCGTCATATAGCGCACTGCCGCGGACGCCGAGGCGATAAAGCGCCAGCGTCAGCACCAGCGCGGAGACGCCGGAGCCGCAACTCGTCACGATCGGCGCGTCGAGCTTGACGCCGGCGCCGACAAACACGCCGCGCAACTCCTCGAGCGACTTCATCGCACCGGTCGAGGCGTCGAACAGCTGGTTGTAGGGCACGCTGAGGCTGCCGGGAATATGCCCCGAACGCAGGCCCGGCCGCGGCTCGGGCACCTTGCCCTGGTAACGTTCGTTGGCGCGCGCATCGAGCACCTGCTCAGTGCGGCTGGTGAGATTGTCGACCATCTGCTGGATGTTGCGCGTGTACCGCGCATCGAAGGTCGCCTTGAACGTCGCCGGCATCGGCTTGACCTCACCGCTCTCGACCTTGCGGCTTTCGGCACGCCACTTCTTCAGGCCGCCATTCAGGATCCGGACGTTCTGGTGTCCGAACGACAGGAACATCCACCACACGCGCGGTGCTGCGACCCATCCGCCGGAATCGTAGAGCACGACCTTATCGCCGTTGCCTATTCCAAGCCCGCCGACATCGCGGCCGAACTGCTCGGCGCTCGGAAACATGTGCGGCAGCGGATTGGAATGATCGGACACCGCATCGACGTCGAAGAAGACCGCGCCCGGAAGGTGGGAAGCGAGATAATCGTCCTTCGGCAGCGGCAGAATACCCGGCATCTTGAACGACGCGTCGATGATCTTGATTGTTGGATCGTCGTAATGCGCCGCGAGCCAATCGGTGGAGACAAGCGGATCGTCGGTGGTGGTCATGTGTGCAGTTTCTTTCTGGTCATTCCGGGATGGTCCGAAGGACCAGACCCGGAATCTCGAGATTCCGGGTTCGATGCCAACGCATCGCCCCGGAATGACGATGGGAATGCTAGCCCTTCTTCTTCGGCTCCCACTTCTCGACCGGGCCGCCGGCGTCGCGCCAGGCGGCGAAACCGCCGGCCATGTGCGCGACCGGCTTCAGGCCCATGTCTTTCGCGGTCTTGGCCGCCAGCGCCGAACGCATGCCGCCGGCGCAGTGGAAGATGAACTTCTTGTCCTGCTGGAACACCGGCTTGGCATAGGGGCTTTCCGGGTCGATCCAGAATTCCAGCATGCCGCGGGTGCAGGAGAACGCGCCGGGAATGCGGCCGTCGCGCTCGATCTCACGGGGATCGCGGATATCGACGATGACCACGTCGTCGCTGGCAGCCGCCTTGATCGAATCCGCAGCGCTCAGGGTTTCGATCTCGGCATTGGCTTCGTCGATCAGGGATTTGATACCGCGGTGGATGGACTGGGGCATTGATTGCACCTTTGTTGTTATCCGACTGCTGTTGTTTGCTGCCGTCATTCCGGGGCGATGCGAAGCATCGAACCCGGAATCTCGAGGTTCCGGGTTCGCGCTACGCGCGCCCCGGAACGACGACATCCTTTTACCGCACCAATTCCTTCATCGCGCCTTCGAGGCCTTCGATCGTAATCGGGTACATCCGCTCCGAGAACAGCCGGCGAATGATGGTGGTGGATTCCGAATAGTCCCAGTGCTTCTTCGCCACCGGATTGAGCCACACCGCGTGCGGATAGGTGCGCGTTATGCGATCGAGCCAGACCGAGCCGGCCTCCTCGTTGACGTGCTCGACCGAGCCGCCGGGGACCATGATTTCGTAAGGCGACATCGAGGCGTCGCCGACGAACACCACCTTGTAGTCGTGCGGGTACTTATGCAGCACGTCCCAGGTCGGCGTGCGATCGGTGAAGCGCCGCTTGTTCTGCTTCCAGACGCCTTCATAGAGGCAGTTGTGGAAGTAGAAATATTCCATGTGCTTGAATTCGGTCTTCGCCGCCGAAAACAGCTCCTCGACCTGCTCGATATGCGAATCCATGGACCCACCGATGTCGAAGAAGACCAATACTTTGACCGCGTTGCGTCGCTCGGGGCGCATATGCACGTCGAGATAGCCGTGGTTCGCGGTCTCCTTGATCGTGGTGTCGAGGTCGAGCTCATCGGGCGCGCCGGTGCGGGCGAATTTGCGCAACCGCCGCAGCGCGATCTTGATGTTGCGGATGCCAAGCTCGACATTGCCGTCGAGATCCTTGAACTCGCGCTTGTCCCACACCTTGACGGCGCGGTTGTTGCGGTTCTTTTCCTGGCCGATCCGCACCCCTTCGGGATTGTAGCCGTGGGCGCCGAACGGCGAGGTGCCTGCCGTGCCGATCCACTTGCTGCCGCCCTGGTGGCGGCCCTTCTGTTCCTCAAGCCGCTTGCGAAGCGTCTCCATGAGCTTGTCCCAGCCCATCGCCTCGATCTGCTTCTTCTCTTCCTCGGTGAGGTATTTCTCCGCGAGCTTCTTCAGCCATTCGGCGGGAATGTCCGCCTTCTCCATGGCGTCGAGCAGGTTCTCCAACCCCTTGAACACGGAGCCGAACACGCGGTCGAACTTGTCGAGGTTGCGTTCGTCCTTCACCAAAGCGGCGCGGGAGAGGTAATAGAAATTCTCCACCGTTTGATCGGCGAGGTCGGCGTCGAGCGCCTCCATCAGCGTCAAATATTCGCGCAGGGTCACCGGGACCTGTGCGTCGCGCAGCGATGTGAAGAATTGCAAGAACATGGAATACAGATTGCCCGCCGGGCCGCTGACGTCAAGGGCTGGCGGATTCCAGACGGGGAAGGCCAGCGCATACCAGACAGGCCTAGACCGGGAGGGTTTTTCCTCTAGAATTGAGCCATAAAGGGCTTATTCCGGCAGGGGAAATTCAATGGGGATCATAGCTGCGCTGATCATCGGCGCGATTGCGGGCTGGCTGGCCGGGAAGATCGTGCGGGGCGCAGGCTTCGGGCTGATCGGCAACATCGTGATCGGCATCATCGGCGCGCTTCTCGCGGGCTGGCTGTTGCCGCAACTGGGCGTAAACCTCGGCGGCGGCTGGATCCGCGAGATCATCAACGCCACCATCGGCGGCGTGATCATCCTGGTGATCCTCTCGCTGGTCAAACGCTGAGAGGCGCGCATCACCTCCAATCGCGACCGCCGAGCCGGCGGTCGTTTACTGTTCAGGCCGGAAACGGCGCAGGAACGAACAACAAGGCAAAGAGATAGATGAAATTTACCGGCACCAAGGACTACGTCGCCACCGAAGACCTCAAGGTCGCGGTCAACGCCTCGATCGTGCTCGAGCGCCCGCTGCTGATCAAGGGCGAGCCCGGTACCGGCAAGACCGTGCTGGCCGAGGAAGTCGCCAAGGCGCTCGGCGCGCCGCTGTTGACCTGGCACATCAAGTCCACCACCAAGGCGCAGCAGGGCCTTTACGAATACGACGCGGTATCGCGGCTGCGCGACAGCCAACTCGGCGACGCCAGGGTCTCCGACATCTCCAACTACATCAAGCGCGGCAAGCTGTGGGAAGCCTTCACCCATGACAAGCGCCCGGTGCTGCTGATCGACGAAATCGACAAGGCCGACATCGAATTCCCCAACGACCTCCTGCTCGAACTCGATCGCATGGAGTTCTTCGTCTACGAGACCGGCGAGAACATCAAGGCGAGCCTGCGACCGATCGTGATGATCACGTCGAACAACGAGAAGGAATTGCCGGACGCATTCCTGCGCCGCTGCTTCTTCCACTACATCAAGTTCCCCGACGCCGACACCATGAACCGGATTGTCGACGTGCACTTCCCCGGCATCAAGAAGCGTCTGGTCGAGGAAGCCTTGCGGATCTTCTTCGAGGTGCGCGAAGTGCCGGGCCTGAAGAAGAAGCCCTCGACGTCGGAGCTGCTCGACTGGCTCAAGCTGCTGCTCAACGAAGACATCACCCCGGAAATGCTGCGGGAGCGCGATCCGCGCAAGCTGATCCCGCCGTTGCACGGCGCGCTCCTGAAGAACGAGCAGGACGTGCATCTGTTCGAGCGGCTGGCGTTCCTGAGCCGCCGCGAAGTGTAATCGGAAGACGACAACGCCAGAACCCGGGGTTCTGGCGTTTTGCTGACAAAACCAACGACAAGAAGAACAGGGAAGATGAACGTTCAAACCCAGATTCACGCCGCCTCGCCCGGCCAAACCGAGCATTTCGACGTGCTGATCGCGGGCGCCGGCATCTCCGGCGTCGGCGCGGCCTACCACCTCACCACGCAATGTCCGGGCACGAGTTTCGTCGCCCTCGAAACCCAGAAGACGTTCGGCGGCACCTGGAGCACGCACCGTTATCCGGGCATCCGCTCGGACAGCGACCTGCATACGTTCGGCTACCGCTTCAAGCCGTGGACCTCGGCGCCGATCGCAAGCGCGGCCGAGATACTCAAATATATGGGCGACGTGATCGAGGAGAACGATCTCGCCCGCCATATCCGCTACCAGCACACCATCAATTCGGCGACCTGGTCGAGCGAACAGAACCTTTGGACCATCGAGGCCACGCGGAGCGACACCGGCGAAAAGCTGCGCTTCACCACGAATTTCTTCTGGATGTGCCAGGGCTATTACCGCCACACCGAAGGCTATACGCCGGAGTGGAAGGACATGGCCAAGTTCAAGGGCCAAATCGTCCATCCGCAGAAATGGCCCGAAGATCTCGACTACAAGAACAAGCGCGTCATCGTGATCGGCTCCGGTGCAACGGCCGCAACGCTGATCCCGGCGCTGGCCAATGACGTCGCGCATGTCACCATGCTGCAGCGTTCGCCGACCTATTTCCGCACCGGCCGCAACGCGATCGAGATCGCCGAGCAACTGCGGCAGTTGCAGGTCGACGAGAAGTGGATCCACGAAATCACGCGGCGGAAAATCCTGTTCGATCAGGACGCGTTCACCCGCAAGACCTTCGAGGAGCCGGAAGCAGCGAAGAAGGATTTGTTGTCGGCAGTGGAAGCCTATCTCGGCAAGGACTACGACATCGCTACCCACTTCACGCCAAAATACCGGCCGTGGCGGCAGCGCATCGCCTTCATTCCCGACGGCGACCTGTTCCAGGGCATCAAGTCGGGCAAGGCTTCGGTCGTCACCGACGAGATCGAGTGCTTCACCGAGAAGGGCATCCTGCTGAAGTCCGGCAAGGAGCTGGAAGCCGACATCATCGTTACCGCGACCGGCTTCAACCTCAGTGCAAACGGCGACATCGAATTCGCGGTCGATGGCAAGAAGCTCGATTTCGCCGATACCGTGACCTATCGCGGCATGATGTTCACCGGCGTACCCAATCTGGTCTGGGTGTTCGGCTATTTCCGCGCCAGCTGGACCTTGCGCGTCGACCTCGTCGCCGATTTCGTGTGCCGGCTGCTCAACCACATGAAGGACACCGGCGCGAAGAAAGTGGTGCCGCAGCTTCGGCCGGAAGACCACAACATGCCGCTGCTGCCCTGGATCGATGCCGAAAATTTCAATCCCGGCTACATGATGCGCGGCATGCACCTGTTGCCCAAGCGCGGCGACAAGCCGGAATGGCAGCACAACCAGGATTACTGGGCGGAGAAGGATGAATTCCCGGCCATCGACCTGAAGGACCACGTCTTTATCTACGGCTCCTGATGATGGGCGCCGAGTGACGGAGACATCCGTCACTCGGGCAGCTGTCAGTTGAGATGTGCCTCAATCACGTTGAAGCGGCCGGTCGGATGGATCGCGGCGAGGCGGAAGCCGGTTTGGGCAAGCAGTTCGGCATACTGCCGCTCGGTGCGCTCGAGCCCGCCCGGCCCGCGAAGCATGTTCAGATCACTCAGTGCGTGCGCCCTGTCCTCTTCCGCCGTCGTTGGCGATTCCGGCATCAGCCGTTCGACCAACAGCAATTTGCCGCCGCCCGGCAGCGCCTGGCGGCAGTTCCGCAAGATTGAAGTGCTGCGGACGTTATCCCAATCGTGGATCACGCTCTTGAGGATGATTGCGTCAATGGCCGGCGGCACGCGCTGAAAGAAATCACCGGCTACGAAATCCACGCGGTCACTCACATCGATGTGTCGAAGATGGCTGGTTGCAGCCTCCGCGCACCTCGGAAGGTCGAAGACAGTTCCGCGCAGCTGCCGGTTTTGCCGGGCGATGGCGCCGAGCAATTCGCCGGACCCGCCTCCCACATCCATCAGGTGGGACAATCCGCTGAAGTCGTAGCATCGCAGAATTTCCGGCGTGACCAGCCGCGTAAGGTCCGTCATCGCCGCGTTGAATTTGGCGACGCTGCCCGGCGTTTGCCCCATCAAATCAAAGCTGTTCTCAAGCCCCATAAGTTGAGCGGCGGTCTTGCCGGTCATTATCGTTTCGAGCAGGCCAGCCCAGGACTTTGTGAGCATCTCCGCTTCCAGGAAGGCCCACGCCTTGAACGATTGCTCGGATGCGCCGTCGAGGCAGGCCCCCACGTCAGTCAGTGCGTAGGAATTGTCGCTGGTCCGCGCGAACAGGCCGATGGTGGAAAGTGCGGTGAGCAGACGTCCGAGCGCCCGCTCGTCCGCGCCGGTCGCCGCTGCAAGCTTGCCCACCGTCTGCGGTCCGTCCCGCAGAAGCTCCGCCAGCCCCAGTTTCACCGCGACATGGATCACCGCAGTGATGCGGTGCGACTGTATCAAGTCGAGAAGCTTGAGGGCCGGGAGTTGTGACGACATCGCCTCTCTCCGAACGCGGGTTTATTGCGGGCTCCGGATATCAATCGATTTGGTGATTTCGCTCAACGCTGTTCGTTGCTTTTCGATCCCTTGTTTCAGCTCCTCGGTCGTTCCGTTGAGCACGTTATGCCCGCTTGCCTCCAGTTTGCGGCGAACATCGGCGTCCCGGCAGATCGCGGCGACATCAGCGGCAATTCGGTTTCTCAGCGCTTCGGACAGGGCCTTGCCACCAAAAATTCCTGCCATTCCAGCGATTTCAAGCTCGGGGTAACCGAGTTCGCGCACGGTCTTGATGTCGGGCAACGTGGCTGCACGGCCTGGATTGGCGACGGCAAGAAAGCGCGCCTTTCCGGCCTGAACAGGCGAGGACGAGGCCGTCAATGAGGTCAGAAGCGCCTGTATCCGGCCCTCACCGAGGTCAGCCTGCGGCTGGGAGGCGTCTCGATAACTGACGAAATTCATCTTCAGACCGTGTTGTTTCAGGAATGCTGAAAATACAAATCGCGGCAGGGTCGGTCCGGACGCCCAGGCATGTTTCTCGGGGCTGGTCCGCAGCGCCGCGATCAACTCCGGAATGCTGTTGACTGACAGCTGATTGCTGACTGCGAGCGTCAAAACGATCTCTGTGGTCGCCGCAATCGGCACCAGATCCTGGTTGACGTCGTATGGCAGCCGGTCGACGAGCAGTGGCGCCACCGTGATGGAGCCGGCCACCGTATACAACAACGCATGATCGTCCTGGTTTGCGACGAACGATCCGACGCCAATCGTACCTTCAGCGCCAGGCCGATCCTCAACCACGACTGGCTTGCCCCATTTTTTGCCTAGAGCATCGGCGAAGATTCGGGCAGCGGCATCATTGGCGCTTCCGGGCGGAAAGGTCACAATCAGCTTGACCTGCCGCTCGGGCCAATCCGCTCTTGCCGACATCGGCGCGATAAGCGCCGTGACACAAGCCGCAAGAACAGCGATCGCGCGCAGCCCTCGCGCCTTGCACCCGATGGATTTTCCTTGAGCTGAGCGATGAGCCGACGATGTTGAACCATGAGACACTTGCGAGAACATTGTCACGACTGCCTCCCATTCGTTACTGGCTTGGATTTACTGGCTTGGATTTGCGTTGCGGCTTTCGGCGACCGTTTCCGGGACGCGCGTAGGAATCATTCGCTTCAATGACGCGCACGAGCATGTCCAGCAACGCGCGCCGTTCATCTGGCGATAGCGGCGCCAGCAGACGTTCCTGAGCGGCGAGCAAGTCGGGACTTAAGCGGCGGCGCAAGGCCGCGCCTCGCTCGGTCACGTAGAGCTTGCGCGCGCGCCGGTCATCGGGATCGATCTTCCGCTCGACGAGGCCCTTGCCCTCCAGTTCGTCGATCATCTGGCCAAAATTGACCACATCGACGCCCATGCGCTCGGCCACCTGTCTCTGGCCTCTCCCCGGCTGCTCCAGGACGGCCACGAGGACGCCGAAAATCATCGGCGTCAGATCGTCACCGCTCAGTATCTCGGCGGTGACACCAAGGCAGATTTGATTGAAGCGACGCGCCAAATGAGCCGGCACCCGGTGGGACGGCAATACTTCCGGAGAAGCGTGCGGCTCGGCCATGACCATCTCCAAAGGTAATAATTATTATTATAATAATTCTTACTGTATGTCAAACCGCCGAGAATTTAGATGTATGTATACTTTAAAGGTAATATAAAACCATAAAATTCGCAATTTGCCATCTCTGGCACACTAATGTATACATAATGAACTCATTGTGCCATGGAGTGCAGCCATGCCGTCATCCTTCCCACTCAATGCCTGGTACGCCGCCGCCTGGGACGTCGATCTCAAGCACGCGCTGTTTCCCCGCACGATCTGCGGCAAGCATGTCGTGATGTACCGCCGCTCTGACGGCCAGGTGGCCGCGCTGGAAGACGCCTGCTGGCACCGGCTGGTGCCGCTGTCGAAAGGCCGGCTCGACGGCGACACCGTCGTCTGCGGCTATCACGGGCTGAAATACAACGCGCAGGGCCGCTGCACCTACATGCCCTCGCAGGAGACCATCAATCCTTCCGCCTGCGTGCGTTCCTATCCCGTGGTCGAGCGGCATCGCTTCGTCTGGCTCTGGATGGGCGACCCGGCGCTGGCCGATCCGGCGCTGGTGCCTGACATGCACTGGAACGACGATCCGGCCTGGGCCGGCGACGGCAAGACCATTCAAGTGAAATGCGACTATCGCCTCGTGGTCGACAATCTGATGGACCTCACCCACGAAACCTTCGTGCACGGCTCCAGCATCGGCAACGACCACGTCGCCGAGGCCCCCTTCGACGTCACCCATAGCGAGCGCACCGTGACGGTAACGCGCTGGATGCGCGGCATCGAGGCGCCGCCGTTCTGGGCCGCACAGCTCGGCAAGCCCGGCCCGGTCGACCGCTGGCAGATCATCCATTTCCAGGCGCCCGGCACCGTCAATATCGATGTCGGCGTGGCGCCAGCCGGCACCGGCGCGCCGGAGGGCGACCGCTCGCAGGGCGTCAACGGCTTCGTGCTCAACACCATGACGCCGGAGACCGACACCACCTGCCACTATTTCTGGGCCTTCGTCCGCAACCACCGCCTGACCGAACAGAAGCTGACCACCGAGATCCGCGATGGCGTCTCCAATATTTTTCGCGAGGACGAGATCATCCTCGAGGCACAGCAACGCGCCATGGACGAGAACCCGGACCGCACCTTCTACAATCTCAACATCGACGCCGGCGCGATGTGGGCGCGGCGCGTGATCGATCGCATGGTGGCCCACGAGACATCGCCGCCGACCACCGCGCAAGCCGCGGAGTGAGGCCATGAGCGAACGCGATTCCGAACGCTCGATCTCGCAGACGGTGCGGGCCCAGCTCGCGCTGCGCGACATGATCCTTTCCGGGCAATTGCGGCCGGGCGAGCGCATCAGCGAATTGCAGGCGGTCGAGATCACCAGCGTGTCGCGGACGCCGGTGCGGCTGGCGCTGGTCCGGCTCGAAGACGAAGGCCTGTTGCAGGCGATCCCCTCCGGCGGTTTCATGGTGAAGGCGTTCACCGAGCGCGACATTCTCGATTCAATCGAGCTGCGCGGCACGCTGGAAGGCCTCGCCGCCCGCTTCGCCGCCGAACGCGGCGCCAGCGCGCGCAGCCTCGAGCCGCTGAAGGAGTGCCTCGCCGACCTCGATCAGCTGGTTCGCCAGGATCCGGTCTCGGTCGAAGCTTTTTCCGCCTATGTCACCATGAACGCGCGCTTTCACGCGCTGCTCACTGAACTATCCGCCAGCCCGCCGCTGATCCGGCAGATCGACCGCGTCTCGGCATTGCCGTTCGCGTCGCCGAGCGGCTTCGTGATGGCGCAGTCGGCGCTGCCGGAGGCGCACCAGATCCTGCTGATCGGCCAGGACCATCACCGCATCGTGGTGGACGCGATCGAGAACCGCGAGGGCGGGCGCGCCGAAGCCATCATGCGCGAGCATTCGCGCCTCGCCGCACGCAATCTGCGGCTGGCGCTGCGCAATCGCACGCATCTCGATTTGCTGCCCGCGCTCGCTCTGCTCCAATCGCCAGCCTAGAGCCATTTCCGTTCCGATTCGATCGGAACGGGCTCTAGATTCTTGTTTTGACGCGTTTTCCTGACGCGAACCGGTATCCACTTCTCTTGAAAACGCACTAGGAGGGATCGTCATGCGCTTTGCCGAACAATGGAGCTGGTGCACGGTCGATGCGATCCGTGACGTCACGCCTGGCATCCGCGAATTCCGCCTGCGCCCTGACGGCGGCGTGGCGCCCTACCCGGCCGGCAGCCATCTCAACGTCGCGGTGCTGATCGACGGACAGCCCGCACGGCGGTCCTATTCGCTGGTCGGCGACCGCGATCCACACAGCTATCGCATCGCGGTGCGGCTGGCGCCGGACAGCCGTGGCGGCTCGCGCGCAATGTGGAGTCTGAAGCCAGGCGCGCGGATCGAGATCTCCAATCCGACATCGCTGCTCGAGATCGACTGGAACAGGCAGAATTATTGCCTGATCGCTGGCGGCATCGGCATCACCCCGATCACCGCGATCGCCAGCGCCCTGCACCGGCGCAATATCGACCTCACCCTGCACTACGCGGTGAAGTCGCGCGGCGATGCCGCCTATCTCGACGAATTGTCTTCCTTGCTCGCTGACCGGCTGGTCGTCCACGCCAGCGACGAAGGCACGCGGCTCGATCTCGATGCCACCTTCCGCGCACTGCCATCGGATGCGATTGCCATCATGTGCGGGCCGATGCGGATGCTGGAAGCGGCGCGGCGTGCCTGGAACGACGCGGGGCGGTCTCCCGCCGATCTGCGCTACGAGACATTCGGCTCCAGCGGCCTGCTGCCCACGGCGGAATTCCGTGTCCGCCTGAAGGACACCGGCGCGGAGCTTGTGGTCTCGCCCAACAGCTCGATGCTCGACGTGCTCAACGATGCCGGGTTCGAGGTGATCTCGGACTGCCAGCGCGGCGAATGCGGCGTCTGCGCGGTCGATGTCATCGCCGTCGATGGCGAGATCGACCACCGCGACGTGTTCTTCAGCGACCAGCAGAAGCGCGACAACCGCAAGATCTGCCCATGCGTGTCACGCGCCGTGGGCGTGGTCACGATCGACACGCTGTACCGGGCAGAAGCGGCTCCCAGTCGCTAGACTAGCTAGAGCGGGATGATTGTGGATCGAATCTGCACACGTCATCCTGAGGTGCGAGCCTTGCGGTGCACTTGCACCGCTGGGCGAGCCTCGAAGGATGGGCCACGGGCGCTTTCCATCCTTCGAGGAACGCAAGAGCGCGCACCTCAGGATGACGCGATAGATGCCGCGGGTGCGCCGCTTCAACTCATAGTCATCACGCTTTGGACCCGCGCCGCGGGCCATCGCGCTCCTCAAGATGAGCTCTCCGGTCGTGGCGAAGTTTGCTCGATTGTCCCGGCGACCACATTGAACAGCTCGACTAGTGCCCTGACGCCGAGAACATATTCGCGGTCATTGCTGCAACCCTCGTAAGTCGCGACACCCGGCACAAGCCGACCCAGCAAGCCGGCAGCTCCTTCGACGTCGAGCCCGAACTTCGGCTCGTCGACATGAAAGATTCGAAACTTCAATGGGGACCACATGCGAAACATATTGCCGCCGAGCCAGACGCCAATCTCGAAAACGAGGCCGCTATCAGTCTTTTTCCGCCAACGGTTGCGAGAGTAACCTTCGAACCCAAGTGCGGAGCAGAACTGTTCGAGGAACGGAATCACGTCCTTCTTCTTCTTCAACCCGTCCTTGGCGTCGATAGCCAACCGGGCGGCTTCCACCGCCCCCGCACGGCGAAAGAGCGCGCTCCGGTTCGCCATGAACTCCCGATCCGTCCAGACCCTTTTGTGATGTTCAAGCAGGCATTTGAGGAGTGGTGGATGCTGGTATGGCGGCTCAATGGGACCTCTCGCGGCGAAGAGTTCATCCAGAAACGCTGAGCGATATTGAGGTTGAATGGCGAAATACCTCATATCGGAATCGCATTTTCCTATGGACAGCATGGTCTCCAAAGCGACTTCGTCCCAGTATCGGTTGAGCAATTGCGACTGATGCTCTCCGCAAAACTGGATGATCTCGTTCTGCCAAACATGGTGAACGGAGAAGCCAAGAGCCTCGAATGCGCGCTGCGTTGGACCTCGGCCGGGCCATTTCGACACTATCCGGAGAAGCGGATGCTCTTTGGTCAGTTCGGCTTCATCCACAGGCACGCTGAACCACCCCATTACGCATAACCCGCCAGCCGCGCCGCCTCCGGCGCGGCCTTACCGCGGATCATGTCGGAGGCCTTGTCGGCGATCATCATGGTCGATGCATTGAGATTGGCCGAGATCATTCGCGGCATGATCGAGGCGTCGACCACCCGCAGTCCCTGCAGCCCGTGCACGCGCAGCTGGTCGTCGACGACGGCCCATTTGGTATCCGCCGGCCCCATCCGGCAGGTGCAGCCGGGGTGGAACGTGGTGGTGCCGCGCTCGGTGGCAGCGGCGAGAAACTCGTCGTCGCTCTGCACCTTGGGCCCGGGGAAATCCTCATAGGCGTAATATTGCGACAGCGGCGCGGAGGCGAGCAGCCGGCGCGCCAGCTTCATGCCGGCGACGACGACGCGGCGATCGAGCTCCTCGACCAGATAATTGGTCTGGATGATCGGCGGCGCAAACGGATCGGCCGAGCGGATGCGGACATAGCCGCGGCTTTCCGGGCGCTGCTGCCATGAGGCGATGGTCATGCCGGGCTCGTCTTCGAGCTGGCCCTGCACGCCCTCCTTGTAGCTTGCGGGCGTGAACGTCAGCTGCAGGTCGGAGCTTTCGGTGGTCTCGCCGGAATGCCAGAAGCAATAGACCATGGTCGGCGACAGCGACAGCAGCCCGCGCCGCGTCGTCGCCCACTTCAGCGCCTCGACCCAGAGACTCAATCCGCGCCGAAGTTCATTGATGGTCCTGATGTTCTTGACGCGTGCGACCGAGCGCGGCGCGTAATGATCCTGCAAGCCTTCGCCGACGCCTGATAGCGCGTGACGCACCTCGATGCCGTGCGACTGCAACAGCTCCGGCGAGCCGACGCCGGACAATTGCAGCACCTGCGGCGAATTGTAGGTGCCGCCGGACAGGATGACTTCCTTATTGGCGCGCACTTCGGTGGCAACGCCGCCCTTGCCGCCTTTCACGTAGCGGACGCCGACCGCGCGCTTGCCCTCGAAGATGATGTTGGTGACGTGCGCATGGGTCCGCACATCGACATTCCCGCGTTTTACCGCCGGATGCAGGAACGCGGTCGCGGCGCTGACGCGCAGGCCGTTCTGGATGGTGCGCTGGGCGTAGGAGACACCTTCTTGGATCGCGCCGTTGTAATCGGCATTGCGCGGGATGCCGAGGCTCATCGCGCCCGCCATGAACGCCTCGCAGAGCGGATCCCGCCAGTCCATTGTGGTGACGGTCAGGTTGCCGTCGCGCCCGCGATAGGTTTCATCGCCCTCGCCGACGCGCCGCTCCAGCCGCCTGAAATAGGGCAGTATGTCCGGATAGCCCCAGCTGCGATTGCCGAGCTGCGCCCAGGTATCGAAATCCTGGCGCTGGCCGCGGTTATAGATATGGCCGTTGATCGACGACGAACCACCGAGCGTCTTGCCGCGCGGCGCGTAGATGCTGCGGCCGCCGGTCCAGGGGCCGGGCTCCTGCTGATACGCCCAGTTGATGCTCTTCATATGGAACGTCTTGATGAAGCCGGCCGGCAGATGGATGTAAGGATGCCAGTCCTTGCCCCCTGCTTCGAGCACGCAGACGCGGGTGCCCGCATCTTCGCTGAGGCGATTGGCGAGCACGCTGCCTGCGGAGCCCGCGCCAATGATCACATAATCGAACGTTTCCATCACACTTTTTTCCGCCGCGGGCTAAAACTACCGCAGTCTATCGTTGAGTTGATAATTGAGATGCGCCTTCACCGTCGGCCACTCGCTGGCGATAATGCTGAAGACCACGGTATCGCGCAACGTGCCGTTCGGCGCGATCACATGGTTGCGCAGGATGCCATCCTGCTTGGCACCCAGGCGTTCGATGCCGCGGCGGCTCTGCTGGTTGAAGAAGTGGGTGCGGAACTCCACCGCAATGCAATCGAGCTGCTCAAACGCGTGCGTCAGCAACAGCAATTTGCACTGCGTATTGACGGCGCTGCGCTGCACGCGCTTGGCGTACCAGGTGGAGCCGATCTCGACGCGCCGGTTGGCGGCATCGACATTCATGTAGGTCGTCATGCCCGCGATCTTGCCATCGGCATCGAACACCGTGAACGGCAGCATCGAGCCCGACGCCTGCAAGCCGAGCCGGCGATCGATCTCCTTGGTCATGTCTTCCGGCGCCGGCACGAAGGTGTACCAGAGATTCCACAGCTCGCCGTCGCGCACCGCTTCGGTGAGGCCGTCGCGTTGATCGTGCGACAGCGGTTCGAGCCGCGCGTAGGCGCCGCGAAGGGTAACCGGTTCAAGCCAGGGCATTCAAAACTCCGAAGTCGTCGTTGCGAGGAGTGTAAGCGCAATTTCAGAGATCGTCATTCCGGGATGGTCCGAAGGACCAGACCTCAGGTGCGCAATTGCGCACCGGGGAATCTCGAGATCCCCCGATGCGCAATTGCGCATCTGTGGTTCGATGCTTCGCATCGCCCCGGGGTGACGATCGCGTTTTGCGCGATCGTCACTTATTCAAGAAATTCAGCGGCAGGCCGGGGCGCGGCCAGTCCATCGCGACCAGTTCGCCCTTGGTTGACAGCGTGATGTAGGCAGTCTTCAGGTCGGGCCCGCCGAAGGCGATATTGGTGGTCATGCGGTCGCCGGTCGGCACCTGCTCGACCAGCGTGCCGTCGGGCGCGATCACCGAGATGCAGCCCGAGATCAGCGTCGCCACGCAGACATTGCCTGAGGCTTCGACCGCAAGCGAGTCGAACATCTGATAGCCGCCGAGGCCCGTGATCGGCTTGCCGCGTTCACCGCGATAGATCGGCTCACGCGGCTTCAACGTGCCGGGCGCGGAAAGTTCGTAGGCCCATAGCCGCGCGGTCGGAGTTTCGGCGATGTAGACGGTGTTTTCGTCCGGCGACAGCCCGATGCCGTTGGCCGGGAGTACGCCGTGCACGACTTCGACGATCTCCTTCATGCCGGGCTTCACGTAGTAGACGCCGCCGACATCCATGTCGCGGGCCCGGCGCTTGCCGAGTTCGGAGAACCACAGCCCGCCGTGCTTGTCGAAAACAAGGTCGTTGGGGCCCCGCAGCGAATGCTCGCCGCATTTGTCGACCACCGTCTCGACCTTGCCGGTCGACAGGTCGACGCGCTGGATCGAGCCGCCGACATAGTCATCAGGCTGCGGACCCGGCATGATCGCCTTGCCGGTGGGGATCCAGCTGAAGCCGCCGTTGTTGCAGAAGTACATTTTTCCGTCGGGGCCTAGCGCTGCGCCATTGGGCCCGCCGGGGACCTCCGCGACGACCTCCTTGCGGCCGTCCGGCCAGATCCGCGTCAGCCGACGGCCGCGGATTTCAACCAGCACGACCGATCCGTCAGGCATGACCACCGGCCCTTCCGGAAACTCCAGATCGGTGGCGAGAACGCGGATATTGGCCATGAAATCCTCCCGGCTTGCTTTTGGCTGCAGGCGGATTTTTGGCTCGACCCCGCACGCGCAACATTTCGTTGCGTGATGTTATGGCAAAGCAGATCACGCTTGCCAACCCGACGACCTGCGCAACAGGTATGCCGCGCTTTCCGGAGACGAATACCTCCTGCCTCCGTCGCCAGTGGGGGCGCTTTTTCAGTTCACTCGTACAAATATCCGACCGGCTTGCCTTCGTTACGCAGCGGACGAACGTCCTTCCGCGTAATGATTTGACCAGCCAGGCCGTCAATTTCGTCGCGCTGCGTCGGCGTCCAGCTGCGAAGATTTTCCATGCCTTTCAGCAAGCCCAGTCGGAGGATCTGGGTATTTTCGCCCAGCCCCACCAGATCGATCGTGTTCTTGCCCGCCGTGACCGTATCGCCGGTCGCAAGTTCAAAATTCTCCCCCGCGCTATTCGTGAATTGGGCTGTGCCGCGAATGACGCGATAGATGACAACCTCACCTTTCCCAAGAAAGGCGGTTTCCGCTGCTGCGGAGGTGCTCTTCGGCAACAGCGACTGGCCACGCGGGTCGGTCGCGATGATATGTCCAGTTGTAAGGCGACCGCTCGGAATCTCGATCCCGATATCGCGCACGTAAACAGGCCCGGCGGATTTGATCGGCGAGCCTGCCGGCAGCGGCTTGTAGAGTGCTTCCAGCTCCAGCGGATCCTGCAGCCAGAAACAGGCATCGGCAGGACGGTCATGCAGCGGATGGCTCCAGGCTACACGCGGCGTTTCCTCTTCGTTGATGTGATCATGATCCACCACCGTCGGGTTGGGGAAGGTCGTGGGATCGGTGATGAAGGCTTCAAGAAATTTGCCGGAATAGCCCATCGACATCGGATCCGGCACCACCGTCTGCGGCGTTTTCAGGTTTTCTTCGGTGGACAATCCCGACCACGTGTAAAAGAGCTGGCGATGCACGATCGCGCTCTGCAGCATCACCGCACCGGGACCGACGTAGTAAAATCGGCCATCGTAATCGAAGGTGAACACGCCAGACGTGACCAGCACGAGTTGGTAACCGCCGGGTGGAAGGTGTAGATGGAAATCGGTGGGGCCTGTATCGGAGCGGTAGATCGGCAGATTTGTCGAAACCTCGTGGAGGAGGAAGGTTTCGTTGTTCGCGTGAAAGCCTTCGTTCGCGCGGTTGTAGAGGGCTTGCGGGCGATAGGTCGGCTCGTGCAAGGCATCCCGATCGCGATCGATAGCCACGAAGTTCGTTTTATTCAGGCGGAGGGCATCGCCGTCCGGACGAGTAAGGCCAGGCCATTTGAGATCAACCGCGGCATGTATATTCATGGCACCCTCCAATCCCTGAACTTCAGCGCGACCCGGCCCTCTTCAAATTTGGCCTGTTCAAATGCGCTGCTCAGCTTTGGCAGAGCGCTTGGAGTCGCGGGTCGACGCTGACGGGCTCATGCTGCAATGCGAATTCCGGGCCAGTTCGAGCACGGAGCATCGCGCCGATTCCCAAGGCATTCTTTGGGACAGGACGATTGAAAAAAATTCAAGGTGTACAGGACGTTAGACAGCCCGCCGCTTGACGCTGCCTTGCCCCTCATCGCCAACTTCGCAACTCCAGGGAGAATTAGCGAGAGTTGCCTTGCGTAAATTGTCAGCAAGCATTGCCAGGAAACGCGCAGCTGGACGCCGCGAGACTGATCTGCCGCGACGCGCTGCTTTGGTTGGTCATGCGGTCTATTCATCCCGGAGAGAACTCATGCCCGGCGCGTCGGCCCCGCGCTCCGGCGCTCGCCCCGAAGGTGATGGATTTCGCTTCCGCCAACTCATTCCACGAGCCGTCCTACTCCCTCACCGCTATCCATATCTCGAGCCCGCCATTGCCGGTCGCGGGATCGAACTTCTCGTCATAGCGCTCGAAGTTCGGCGCGTCGGCGGCCTTCATGCCGGACGCCGGCAGCCAGTGATTCCAGATCGTGTTGACGGTACGGCGGATGGTCGAGATGTGCTCGGCGTGGGTAAACACGGCGTATTTCTGTTCGGGAATCCGCACCCGCTGGAATTCGCGCGGCAAGTCGGAGAAATCGGTCACTTCGACGGCGGCGACATAGTCGAAATTGCCGGCATCGTCGGCGTTGCAGCAGACGCCGTAGGCGACCTTGCCGATCCGGCCCGGGACATTGTCAATGGTCTGATGGAAGTGCTGCCACAGGCTTGGGATGAACGCGCCTTCGTTTTCGTGGGTACAGCGTTCGCCGATGCCGGCAACCAGCAAGGCCTTGCCGGTCTCGAAACGCGGGGGCTTGAGATGATCGAGTGCGGTTGAAATCATGACGATGGGCTCCTGAAGCTTGAGACGATCGAGGCACGTTCCTGATCGAACCATCTCAGGCGTGATGCCGAAATGGTCGCGGAACGCGCGGGTGAAAGCTTCGTGAGAACTGTAATCCGCCTCCAGCGCGAGGCTGAGAATGTCAGGCGCGCCGGCGCTAAGCGCACGCGCCGCGTTGCTGAGACGACGCGCACGTACATAGCGCATGACCGAATATCCGGTCGCAGCGGCAAACGCCCGCACCAGATGGAAGCGCGAGACGCCGGCGACCGCCGATATCTCGTCGAGGGTCAACGGTGCGGCGAGATGGCTTTCGATATACCAGAGCGCCTTCTGGGCCGGATTCATCGGTGACAGCTTTCATTCGAAACCGCCGCAACCATGAGCGCTTATCGCGCGCCGCATTTGACCGGCGTTGCTCTCGCAGCTGCAATTGCGCCGCTGATTACCGAGGCCGGGCATTATCCCGCAACGGCGGCAATTATTTCGCCGCAGGCGCCGCATCCTTGGCCGCCGGCACGTCGGCTTTCTTTTTCAATTCCTCCGCCGTCTTCTTCTGCAGATCGTCCACGAACTTCTGCAGTGCGATCACCGTTCCCTTCAGCGCCTCGATCTGCCGGTTGGCGGCGTCGAGCTTCTGCTGATTGTCCTGCGTGATCTTGTTGATGGTCTTTTGCAGGAAATCGACATTGCTCTGCAGGCAAGAGGTGCGCCGCTCCATGGTTTTTTCGACCGTGCAGATTTCGATGCCGGGAACATCCTGCGCGTAGCTTGCGCAAGGCATCAGCAGTGCTGCAACGGCGACAGCGGTTCTTGCAATCCGGGCAATCATTCCAACCCTCACTCAAACTTCATTCGGTCAATCACATCAATTTGCTCGTATCAGGCCGCTGGCTGCAGCGATACCACACTGATACCGCATTCAGGCGGTGAGCTCTCTTTATTGGTGTGGATGGACTTTCGCCGGGGAACCCAAACGAGAGGTTTGCACGCCCCGGCAGTGGAGATTTAACCTATGGCAACGCGCGAGAAGCGGCTGGCACAGTTCGATGGCAACGGGGAACCGCCGCCGGACCGGCCGGTGGAGGTGCTGTGCGAGGATCACAGCGGCACGTATCAATTGCCATTCGCCTGCCGCTGGATTGAAGGTCAATGGCGCAATGAGCGGACCGGCGGTGCGGTCGAGGCGACCGTGGTCGGCTGGCGGCTGCCACGGGTGAGCAGTCAGGTTTGACGGGCATTTTCCGGGGCTAGAGCCTTTTCCGTTCCGATGGAATCGGAACGGGGCTCTAGATTCTTGTTTTGACGCGTTTTCTTCACGCGAACCGGTGTCCACTTCGCTGGAAAACGCTCTGGGCGGCTGCAGGTCAGCCGGACGCGCGGCGCATTGTTCCAGAATGCGACGATATCGCGCGTCATCCGGAGCGGTCTTTAAGTTTCGGAACGCGGACGGAACGAATCGCGCCCGAATCACTGCTTGGCGGCTGTACTCCCCTGTTCACGGCTAGATATCGGCTGGAACGTCAGGCGGCGCACCACATGCAGCACCGCCACGATTGGCCGCAACCAGCGGCCGACGACAAAGGTTAATTCCTCGGGGGATGACATCGCGGTCACTTCCAAGGTGTCGGCGGCGAAATTCCGAGGTCGCGATAGAGGAAGTAGTTGCGCGCGATTGCGGTGTGATTCATCGAAGCCTCCACGGTTCTTCGCGAGATCGCGACCACGCAAGGCGTCCAGATTTTCGGCAGCGCCGCATCGTCGCGTTCACAGCTGCATGCTGTCATGCGAAATCCGCGCCAATCGCGTTGCACTGCAGCGATCACCGCTGAAAGCCCGTCAAACGGGCACAGCGCCGGGTGCACTGCCTAATATTCGACCTCAAGCTCCTCGATGTCGGCGGGCTCGGCCTTGGCGGCTTCGATCCACTCGACCATCTCGGGCATCTCCATGATGGTTTTTGCGTAGGCTGCAAGCTTCGGGTCGAGCTTGACGTCATAGGTCATGAAGCGGGTCACGACCGGCGCGTACATCGCGTCCGCCATGCTGCGCTCGCCGAACAGGAACGGCCCGCCGGACTGGGCCAGGCACTCGCGCCAGATGGTACAGACCCGGTCGATATCGGACTGTGCGCGCGACCAGATCTTGAAGTTCGGGAAATGGCCCTTGAGATTGACCGGCAGTGAGGCCCGCAGCGTGGTGAAGCCGGAATGGATTTCACCGCAGATCGATCGGCAGTGCGCCCGCAGCACGCGGTCCGCCGGCAACAGGCCGGCGTCCGGCATCACCTCGTTGAGGTATTCCCCGATCGCCAGCGTGTCCCAGACGGTGGCGCCCTCGTGCCGCAGGCACGGCACCAGGATCGATGACGACAGCAGCAGGATTTCGGCCCGCGCCGACGCGTCATCAGGTGCGGTCACGACCTCTTCGAAGGGGAGCCCTGAGAACTTCGCGAGCAGCCAGCCGCGCAGCGACCAGGACGAATAGTTCTTGCTGCTGATGGTTAGTGTCGTATTCGCCATAGGGCCTTCCCTCACGCCTGAACGTCTACCGCAAGGCTAAGTGGACGGCCGCGCCAGCGCGCCGCCGCCGATAGCTTACGCCGGTCACATGCGCCGGTCACGTTCCGCAGCAAGCCACGTGCCAGTTTTTCGGGCGGTTCGCTCCGCTTTGGCTTCGATATTGCATGGCATCATCGGGCAAGGGCGGATGCGTATGATGTCATTGATGTACCAAGCTTATCAGAACCATATGGACCTCACGGCGCCGTGGCGGACCGGGGCCGGAGCGGCGCTGAAATATCTCAACCTCGTGCCGCAAGGCGTGTCCGACAAGGCGTTCGGGCGGCTGGCCGCGGCGCTCGAACTGATCTCGCGCACCTCGCTGACCTACACCCGCCCGGCCTACGGCATCGACAAGGTCATGGTCGGCAATCAGGAATTGGAGGTGACCGAGGAAGTCACCTTTGCCACGCCGTTCGGATCGCTGCTGCGGTTCAAGAAGGAGCATGCGCCGGAGCAACCCAAACTGCTTTTGGTGGCGCCGATGTCCGGCCATTTCGCGACGCTGCTGCGCGGCACCGTGAAGACCTTGCTGCAGGACCACGACGTCTACATCACCGACTGGCATAATCCGCGCGAGATCCCGCTCAATGCCGGCCGCTTCGGCCTCGAGGATTATACCGACCACCTCATCACCTTCCTCGACAAGATGGGCCCGCGCTCGCACATGGTGGCGATCTGCCAGCCCTCGGTTTCGGCGCTGGCGGCGGCGGCCGTGATGTCGGAGCAAAATCACCCCGCGCGGCCTGCGACGCTGACGCTGATGGCGGGGCCGATCGACACCCGCATCCAGCCGACCAAGGTCAATGATTTCGCCAAGAGCAAACCGATCAAATGGTTCGAGGAGAATTTGATCAACTACGTGCCCGTTCAATGCAAGGGCGCGTTCCGCCAGGTCTATCCGGGCTTCGTGCAGCTCACGGCGTTCGTCTCGATGAACCTCGAGCGTCACATCAAGCAACACATCGATCTTGCCCAGCATCTGGCCAAGGGCGAGAAGGAGAAGGCGGAAGTCATCAAGACTTTCTACGACGAATATTTCGCCGTGATGGACCTGCCGGCGGAATTTTACATCGAGACCGTACGCGACGTGTTTCAGGAGCATCTGCTGCCGCTGGGCAAGCTGATGCATCGTGGCAAGCCGGTGAACCCGGCCGCGATCAAGCGCATGGGCCTGATGACGGTCGAAGGCGAAAAGGACGACATCTGTTCGATCGGCCAGACACTGGCCGCCCAAGACCTCTGCACCGGCGTGCGCGCCTATCGCCGCGTCCATCACATGCAGGCCGGCGTCGGCCATTACGGCGTGTTCTCCGGAAAACGCTGGAACAACGAGATCTATCCGCTGTTGCGGGATTTTGTTCATGTGAATTCGTGAGGCGGGACGCTTTCGCTTCGCGTCGTCGCAGGGACGACGTGAGGTGGGATTCTGATTCTCAAACGGCGTGAGGGCGCGCGTCGGCATTTTCGCGGCGCGATGCGCCCGAAGTTTTCAAAATCATCCGCCCTCAAGATCGGAGAGCGCAGGGCTTTCCGCCGCACCTTGTGCTTCGCGGCGCCACGCGGCCGGGCTGACGCCGACCAGGGCCGAAAACCGTAAAGTGGCTTTGATTGGCAAACCCGGCGGATATTGCGATCTCCGCAAGCGAGAGGCCACGGACGGTCATCAATTGCTTGGCGGTGTCAACGCGCTGGCGAAGGAGCCACTGGTGTGGCGGCAGGCCGACGGACGCCCGAAACGCTCGAGAAAAATGGCTGACCGACAGGCCCAATTCAGCCGCGATCTCCTGCAGCGTGAATTTGCCACTGAGATCAGACTGGAGTCTTTCGCAGGCACGCTTCATCTGCCACGGAGCAAGGCCACGATACACGGGCTCGGCGTTGCGAAGCCCGCCATACGCCCGAGCGACATGCGCTGTGAGCGCCAGCATCATGTGATCGACGAAAAGCTGGTTCGCTTCGGATGGCCGGCGCAATCCCTGCAGGAGCGCTGCGCCGATGTGATGCACGGCGGCGTCGTCAAAGCCGTTGCCGAACTGGCAGTCGAGCTGGCCGACACGCCGCGCGCCGAACCGCTCCGCGACGCCGTTGAGCGCCAAAGCCGGAACATAGAAATGAACGGAGTGGAACGGCTTTTCGATCACAAAGCGCGGATCGCACTTCATGTCGTACAGATATGTCGTGCCTGCCCGGATATTGGGCTTGGCCACGCACTTGCCATGCTCCCAGTATTCGCAGTCGGGATAATCGCGAAGTTTCAAGCTAACGAGATAGGCATCCTCAGGTGCGATGGCGCCGCAAAGGCCCGGCACGGGATTGTCATCCCGCGTTTCGGTGGCTGTGACCTCGACACCGCGCATAGACCGCGTGATCAGCGATGACGGTGTATCCTGAAGGTGCAGCAGGTCCTTGAACGCCTGACCGTGAAAACCGCTCTGTGTCATATGCGTCTACCCATGGGTAACGCGGGATCAGCATCATTGCCGCGCCGTCCCGCATTATCGTAGATCAGCGAGGGGCCGTCCAGCGCGGCCGATGACAGGACCGTTTACGCTGCGATTTCAAGGTATCGTGGATTCCACGGTCCGCTTCGAGTCAATTTCGGAACCTGGACTCCATGACGGGATCCTTATCCACCTCGGGACCGGACGTGGTCAGGCCGAATTTCCGGCGAGAGACTGTTGATGATCCGCCCGTCCGGGTTGTTTTGTCGCACCGATGTATCCAGATCGTTACAATCCGAGCCGCGGGCCGCTCTTTCTCCTGCGCAGGCTGTCGTATAAAAGTGAATCGCCCCCGGAACTGGCCGAATTCGCGGCGTGGATAGTGGTGGCGATTGGTTGATCCAAAATTCATGAATCTGACATCTGATCGACGCACGCGCGGACAGACATTTGAACCGGGGCAAGGAATGGTAATTCGATTGGCGACGGCGCGATACTCCGTGGCGATGCGGCGTCGGGGTGTTCCTGCCCGGGGTGTTCCTGCCATTGTGACATTCGCGGCGGTGGCCGCACTGACGGCCTTGACGGGACTGGCCGCCGACGCCGCGCCGAAACAAGCGCGCCCGAAGCCCGCCACCGAGGCGACGGCGCCGCGCGATGCCGGCGAGCCGCTCATGGCGATCGTGTCGATCAAGAGCCAGCAGGTCACTTTCTACGACGCCGACGGCTGGATTCTGCGCGCGCCGGTGTCGACCGGCACCAAGGGACGCGAGACGCCCGCCGGCATCTTCGCCATCCTCGAGAAGAACAGGGAACACCGCTCGAACATGTATGACGATGCCGAGATGCCGAACATGCAGCGCATCACCTGGAACGGCATCGCGCTTCATGGTGGGCCGCTGCCCGGCTATGCGGCCTCGCACGGCTGCGTGCGGATGCCGTTCGGCTTTGCCGACAAGATGTTCGACAAGACGCGGATCGGGATGCGGGTGATCATCTCACCCAACGACGCCGAGCCAATGGAATTCTCCCATCCGGCGCTTTTCTCGCCGAACCGCGAAGCCATCGCGGCCGCGCCGGCCAAGGCCGAAGCGCTGCCCCGCGAGGCGGCCGAGGCTGCCAAGGCAGCCGACGAGGCGAAGAAAGCCATCGCGACGGCGACGCGCGAGACCGCGTCGCTGACGGCGTCGCTGCGCAAGCTGCAGAGCCTGAAGACCCGCGCCGACGGCGAGCTTGCCTCCGCCGAGAAGGCGGTCGCCGCCGCCAAGACCGACGAGGTCAAGGCGCGGGCCGAGGACCTCAAGCAAAAGGCCGCCGCCAAGGCCGCGGACCTGGGGACCCAGCTCGACACCGCCAAGGCCGACTCGAAATCGAAGCTCGACGCCGCCGCCGCGGCCAAGGAAGCGGCCAAGACGGCCCAGACCAGGAAGGCCGACACCGCCAAGGCGGCGAGCGAGGCCAAGCTCGCGCTCGAGCCGGTCTCGATCTACATCAGCCGCGCGACGCAAAAGCTGTACGTGCGCCGCCCGACGCATAAGCCGGCGCCCGACGGCGGCGGCATTGTGTTCGATGCGACCATCGAGGTTCCGGTCACGATCCGCAATTCCGACAGGCCGATCGGTACGCATGTCTTCACGGCGGTGGCGCAAACCGGTTCGGGCCTGCGCTGGACCGCGGTCACCATCGACGGCGCCGACGACGCCAAGGCCGCGCTCGACCGCATCACCATCCCGCAGGAGGTGCTCGATCGCATCGCGCCGACCGCCATACCGCGATCCTCGATCATCATCTCGGACGAGCCGCTGAGCGTCGAGACCAACTATCGCACCGAGTTCGTCGCGGTGCTGAGCACGCAGCCGCAAGGCGGCTTCATCACGCGCAAGCCGACGCCCCCGGTCGATGTCTACGCTTCGAGCGACCCCGTCCAGGGCGACGGCTTCAACCCGTTTTTCCAGCGCAGCTGGGAACCCCAGCCGCCCCAACCCGCCAATACGCGCCGGCGCGGCGGCCAACAGTACTGGCAGCCGGGCACGAACTGGTGGTAGGGCAAGGCACGCTGGGCGCAGGGACGCTCAGGTTCATTCGCGTCGATTTAATCTGCCTCTCGATGTCCGATCAGCGGAGCGGCTCAACCCGCCCCGCGAGGGCCTCGGTCTCAGCAAGTAGCCTTAAACGACGCGCCAAACGGGATCACGTCACCGCGAAAACCCGGATGTCGCGGAGCCTGTCATCGGGCGCGCATTTGCACGACCCGTTTGGCTCATCCGGGATACGCTCGCTGAGTTCAGTCGGCGTCCGTAATTCTTCCCTTGCCGGCACAGGCCTCGCACTTCGCCGGATAGATCTTGCGAGTTGCCAGCACGGGCTGCTTCACCGCAGGGAATCCCGTTCCATTGCAGGCAGCGCAGGTGTGCTCTTTGATCTTTTGCATCATGGCGTTCATTTGAACCCCTTCCACGCCGCCATGTTTGGCAGCCCTCGTACAGTATGTATGGCAATGAGACGCGGCCAGCGATTTTCGCCCGTGTGACTGCGGAGACCCCAGGCACGCGCATGGGGGCGCGCAGGTGTGAGCGCCTCAGCAAGTAGCCCGTACAAGCGAAGTGCCATACGGGATGATGTCACAGCGAAAACCCTGAAATCGTGGAGCCTGTCATCGGGCGCGCATTCGCGCGACCCGTTGGCTCAGCCGCGCTAGACTCGCTCAACAAGATGCGCACGCGAGGCTGCAGGGTCAAAACGATCGGCGAAATATTGCGTTTCGTGGGCCACCAGTCCTTCGCGGAACTCCATGATGCTCACGGCGTAAGATGGTATGCCGTCATAGGTAAGCACGAATTCAGTGATCCAGAGATCGCTGCTGCCGATCATTCGCCGCACCGCAAAATGTTTCTTGTTTGGCTGGACGGTTCGGCTCTCCTGAATGTTGCGCCGGCCCCGGATCCGCTCGCCCGACTGCGGATAATCAAGCACAGCATCCTCGCGGTAGATTTCATGTTCGGCCTCGAAATCGCTCGCGTCCGAAGCATCCCAATGGCGCTCCAGCCTCGCCCGCACGGTTCGATCATCCATCGCAATCTCCCGCTTGCGCTTCCGGCTATTATTTTCCGAAACCCTCGCATTCATTTAGCTGTAAACTCCAGAACACCTCGCTCGAATGTTTGAAGCAAGGACCGTAGGGTGGCTCTACCCATCCCACGAACTATCAATATCGTCAGATCATTCGAAAGGCTCGCCATGTCGCGTCCCGCCCGGTTCCCTCTGCGTTTCCCGCTGGCCTGTATCGCCGCCTGCACCCTGGCCTTGTCGCCCCTGCCCGCACGGGCCGCCCCGGTGGCCAGCATTCACGAGCTGGCGCAGCAGGAAAAGGCCCCGCTGCTCGACACGCTGCGCGACCTCGTCAACATCGAGTCCGGCAGCAAGGATTCCGAGGGCCTGGCGCAGCTGGCGGCGTTGATCGCCGAACGCCTGACCAGGCTCGGCGGCAAGGTCGAGATCATCGAGCCGACCGAAATCTACCGGATGGACGACACGCCGCCGAAGCCGGGTTCCATGGTGCATGCGGAGTTCAAGGGGACGGGAACCAGGAAGATCATGCTGATTGCCCACATGGACACCGTCTACCTGAAAGGCATGCTGAAGGACCAACCCTTCCGCATCGACGGCGACCGCGCCTATGGCCTCGCCGTCGGCGACGACAAGCAGGGCATCGCGCTGATCCTGCACGCGGTGGCGATGCTGCAAAAACTGAAGTTTACGGATTACGGCATGCTCACCGTGCTGATCAACGGCGATGAGGAGATCAGCTCACCGGGCTCGCGCAGCACCATCACCCGCATGGCGGGCGAGCACGATGCGGTGTTCTCCTATGAGGGCGGCGGAATGGATGGCAATTTGCGCCTGGCCACCAGCGGCATCGGCGCGGCATACCTGACGGTGGACGGCAAGGCCTCGCACGCCGGTGCGGCGCCGGAAAAGGGCGTCAACGCGCTATACGAGCTGTCGCACCAGATGCTGCAATTGAGCGACCTGTCGCGGCGCGAACAGGGCCTGTCCCTGAACTGGACGGTCTCGCAGTCCGGCACCAATCGCAACGTGATCCCGGCGCAGGCCACCGCGCAAGGCGACGCAAGGGCGCTGAAAGTGTCCGATTTCGCCGAGCTGGAGGCCACGCTGCAGCAACGCATCAAGACCCAGCGGATCCCCGATGCCAAGGTGCAGCTCCGGTTCGAGATGCGCCGCCCGCCGCTGGAAGCCACGCCCGCCTCGCGCCGCCTGGCCGCCCACGGCACCGCCATCTACGAGGAACTCGGGTTGCCCTTGAAGGTGATCGACGTCGCCTCCGGCGGCGGCACCGACGCCGCCTTCGCCGCGCTGAAGACCAAGGCTCCCGTCATCGAGGGCTTTGGTCTCAGCGGCTTTGGCGCCCATTCCAACGACGCCGAATACGTCAAGCTGGAGACCATCGTGCCGCGGCTTTATCTGTCGGCGCGCATGATCATGGATGTGTCGCAGGACAAGGTGAAATGAGACGGTTCAGCGGTGGCTGCGCCGCTGGAATCGGCCTCGTTGTCACGAGTTCCAAAAATAAAAAGGCCGCTGAGTGATGTCAGCGGCCTCGCTAAAATTTTTAAGTATGAAATCCTGCTTGGCAACTTGATAGCGCAGAACCGTTCTATTGTGGATTCCGGGCAAATACGGTGTCCTGATCTGCGAAGGCTATCGCGTCCTAACGGCGCAAGTCCTAACCGCGCTTGCCGCCGATCGAGATGAAGGCCATCAGACAGGGCTCCGGCAACGGGTTGCGCCAGCGATGGCGGGTGCCGTTCTGCACGATGCAATCGCCCTGGCGCAGATGGACCTTCTGGCCGTCGTCCAGTTCGAGCGTCATCTCGCCGCGGACCACGACGCCGTAATCGATGGTATCGGACGTGTGCATGCCCGGCGCGCTGCGGTCGAAAACGTCACCCATGCCGGGGAGCTTGTCGGACAATTCCTTCAGCCCGCTTTCGAACGTGACGCCGGCCGGCGGCTTGTAGCCTTCGGGCCGCCTCGGCGGATACGAGATCAGGCGGAACATCGTGCCGCCCGGGCCGGGAAACCCTATTGTGCCCTTGAGCATCGGGTCCGGCTCCCGGCCGGTGAGCTGCGGCACACCTTCGGTCATGTATAGCTCGTAGAATGTCAGCCCCGGATTGCTATCGATCTCCACGACCTTGGACGTGACGTCAAAGGACTTGAACACCGACTTGCCGGCCTCATCGCGGCCGGTCAGCGCCCGCTTGGGCGGTGGCAGGTCGCTGGAATCCTTGGCTTCGGCAGGTTGCGAGATCACGGCCAGCGCGCCGCTGCCGGCGATCGCGGAAAGCGCCTGCAGCAACTGGCGCCGATCTCCGCCTGCAAATTCTTCGGACGGGGGCGTCCTCTCGCTTACGGATTTGTCCTTGTTTCGTGTCCACCAGCGCCACGAGAGCCTGCTCATCTGTGTCCTCCGCCTGTTTTGGTTTTCGTAGTCGTCAGTACTATTTGTGCCGAAGCAAGCAGGCCCGTGGAACTAGACCTTAGGTGTAACATGCAACCAGTGAGGGTGTCGCATGCAGGTGGCGAGGGCTTCATTTGGGATAGCCGCTCGGCCTTATGCGCAGTAACATCGTCACAAGGACGTCCGCTCAAGAAGCGCCCCGGGAGGAATAACCATGCGGCTGAATTCAACTGTTTTCCGCGCACTCGCACTCGGCTTCGTTGCCGCCTTCGCGTTTTCAGGCTCAGCCTCCGCCGCCGAGGTCCGCGTCATGATCTCCGGCGGATTGTCCGCCGCCTATAAGGCGCTGGTCCCTGAGTTCGAGCGTGCCACCGGCCACAAGGTGCTGACCGCCTACGGTCCGTCGATGGGCACGACGGCGAATGCTATCCCGGTGCGGCTGGAGCGCGGCGAGGCCGCCGACGTCCTGATCATGGTCGGCTATGCGATCGACGATCTCGCCAGGCAGGGCAAGGCGATTGCGGAAAGCAAGATCGACCTGGTCAAATCGCCGATCGGGGTTGCGGTGAAGGCAGGCGCCCCGAAGCCGGACATCAGCAACGCGGACGCGGTCAAGCGCGCGCTGCTGGCCGCGAAGACCATCGCCTATTCCGACAGCGCCAGCGGCGTCTATGTCTCGACCGAGATGTTCGACAAGCTCGGCATCAAGGACGCCATGAAGGACAAGGCGCGAAAAATTCCCGCGACCCCGGTCGGCGAAATCGTCGCGCACGGCAACGCCGAGATCGGCTTCCAGCAGATCAGCGAGCTGCGGCCGGTCGAAGGCATCGACATCGTCGGTCCCCTGCCCGACGAACTACAGAAGATCACGGTGTTCTCCGCCGCGATCGCCAGCGTCTCCAAGGAGCCCGACGCCGCCAAGGCGCTGATCAAATTCCTCGCCTCGCCCGCGGCGCGGCCGGAGATCGTCAAGAGCGGGATGGACCCGATCGTGGGGGCGACGAATTAGGTGATGCTAGCGCTCCCTCTCCCGCTTGCGGGGAGGGTTGGGGGGAGTTGCCGCGAGTCGCACTCTTCGTGGGGAGAGAGTCTTCACCCGCCGCGCTCTTCGAGCGCAGCGACCTAAGAGCGAGCTTCGCTCGTCTCGACCCCGCAAGCGGGAGAGGTGAAGTCCCGCGTCACCGGTGCATGCCGTGCTGCATCGCCAGCAGCACGATGATCGCCAGCGCCAGCACGACCGTGGTGCTCTTCCAGAACAGCAGCGGGTTGCGCTCGATCAGCGGTGTTGACGAATTGCTGAGATAATTGGCGTTGGGATGACGCAAATCATGCAGGAATTCCGACAGGCTGTCGTATCGCTTGTAAGGATTCGGATGCACCGCGCGCTCCAGCGTGCCGTCGACCCATACCGGCACTTCGCGGTCGCGGTGCGAGGCCGGGCTGTAGATCAGCCTGCTGAACTGCGAGCGGGTTCGGGCTTTCGCCGCTGCGGCGCCATAGGGCAGCTTTCCCGTCAGCATGTGATAGGTGATGACCCCGAGCGAGAACAGGTCGGAGCGCGACGAGACCGGCTCGCCCAGAAAATATTCCGGCGCGGTGTATTGCGCGGTGCCGAGGATGTCGTTGCGGTTGCCGGATGGAGCGGCCTCGATGACGCCGGTGATCTTGGTCGAGCCGAAATCGATGATCTTCACCGTTCCGGTCTTGTCGATCATGATGTTGTCGGGCCGCAGGTCCTGATGCAGCATCTCCTTGCGGTGGAACGCGCGCAGGCCCTTGGCGATCTGCTCGACGATGCCGCGCACCGTTTCCAGCGTCGGCCGGGGATTGTCGATCATCCATTGCGTCAGCGTCTGGCCGTCGATGTATTCGGTCGCGACATAGAGGAAGTTGCGCTTGCGTGACGGCAAACACGGCTTCAGCACATGCGGGCTGTCGATCCGCCGCGCCACCCATTCTTCCATCATGAACCGCTTCAGATATTCAGGATCGTCGCGCAGGTCGATCGACGGAATCTTGAGAGTGACGACGTCCTCGCTCTCGATGTCGACCGCAAGGTAAATGTGGCTGCGGCTGCTGCCGTGCAATTCCCTGACGATGCGGTATCCATCGAAAACCTGCCGCGCTTCCAATAGCGGCGGCAGCGGCAGTTCTCTCGGCTGCCCGAACACCTCGCTGGCGGCGCTTTCGGGCAGCTCATCGACGCGCACGATCTGAATGGTGAGATTGTCCTTGCTGCCGAGTTCAAAGGCGAGTTCGGCTACGGCTTTTGCCGCCTGGTCGAGATCGGCGGCGTTATCCCGGACCGTTCTGGCGATATGGCGATCGCTGACCTGTTCGTAGATGCCGTCGGTCACCAGCACGAAGGTGTCGCCCTTCTCGACCCGGGACATCAGATAGTCGATTTCGATCTGCGGATTCACCCCGAGCGCGCGGCCGAGATAGGACTGTTCCGACGAAATGATGACGCGATGGTCGTTGGTCAGCTGCTCCAGCGAGTTGCCGGACATGCGATAGATCCGGCTGTCGCCGACGTGAAACAGATGCGCCGTGGTCGACTTGAGGACGATGGCGCTCAGCGTGCAGACGTAGCCGCGGTCCCGGTCGTAGGAATACTGGCTTCTTCGCGTTTGCGAGTGCAGCCAGGAATTGGTCGCTTCCAGCACGCGCTGGGCAGAAGTTCGCACCGACCAGGATTCCGAGGTGCAGTAATAGTCGGTCAGAAAACCCTTGACGGCGGACTCGGCTGCGATCCGGCTGACATTGCTGCTCGAGATGCCGTCCGCCAGCACGATGGCGATGCCCTTGAGGCTCAATAGCGGCTCGGCCGGAATCAGGACGCCGTGAAAATCCTGATTGGTCTCCTTGCGACCTTTGTCAGAATATTGCCCGACCGATATTTTCAGTTCACGCGGCATCTGTCCCGTCAAAGGAAATGGGGGTCTCAACCCTTGGAATAATCCCTGGAGTTGAGACCCCGAATGGCCGATGCGGTCAACCCACGGCGCGCTTCGGCGCCGTCTTGACGTGGGTGGCGTACAGCGTCAGGCCGGTGAAGGCGAGGCCGCCGACGAGGTTGCCTACCACGGTCGGAATCTCGTTCCAGATCAGGTAATCCCAGACGGTGAAGTGGCCGCCCATCAAGAGGCCCGACGGGAACAGGAACATGTTCACGATCGAATGCTCGAAGGTCATGTAGAAGAACAGCATGATCGGCATCCACATCGCGATCACCTTGCCACTGACCGTCGTCGAGATCATCGCGCCGACGACACCGGCCGAAACCATCCAGTTGCAGAGCATGCCGCGGATGAACAGCGTCAGCATGCCGGACGCGCCGTGCGAGGCGTAACCGACGGTGCGGCTTTCGCCGATGGTGCCGATCACCTGACCGACCTTGTCCGGCGGCGTCGAGAAGCCGAAGGTGAAGACGATCGACATCATCACGGCGACCGTGAACGCGCCGCCGAAATTGCCGACGAACACCAAGCCCCAGTTGCGCAGCACGCCGGCCAGCGTCACGCCCGGACGCTTGTCGATCAGCGCCAGCGGACACAGCACGAACACGCCGGTCAGGAGGTCGAAGCCGAACAGATAGAGCATGCAGAAGCCGACCGGAAACAGCGCCGCACCGACGATCGGTACGCCGGTCTGCACGTTGATGCTGACCGCAAAGGCGGCCGCGAGCGCGAGGATCGCGCCGGCCATATAGGCGCGGATGATGGTGTCGCGCGTCGACATGAAGATCTTGGATTCTCCGGCATCGACCATCTTGGTCACGAATTCCGAAGGCACGAGATAAGCCATTGCAGTTCCCCCTGTTTCGCAAAAATCTAACCAGCGCCGGCATCCATATGGCCCGCGCCGATGTGAGGTGTGGCGAGCCGTCCTCGCGCGCGCGTACCGCAACCAACACCATCAGCAGAAGCAAAACGCTTCTGCTCGGCGCCGCGGGTCACACGCTCACGCTTGATCTGAGACAGAGATGTTTGTGGAGTGGTCCCGATGACTGCTCCAGGCGCCTCATGGAGGTCGCCTGATCCCTGCGCCTTGGCCAACACTGGCTTTGGCAATCCGTAGGACGGCAGTCGTCATTGACTGAGATTTAATTAAGCAATCGATGTGCCAACACGGGGCGGGCGCCGAAGTGGCAAAAACCCCGTGATTTTACAGGATTAATCGCCCCGGATCGCATCCAGGCGCATCGATCTCATGCCTTGTATTTGTGCAGTTGCACAGATGTAGCGCAGGGTTCGACTCCTCACGCTAACATCGCAAACCACGGAGACACCCCCACCCCAACCCTCCCCCGCAAGTGCGGGAGAGAAAGCCCAGCTCCATCGTGGAAGCAGTGTGCGGTCTAACGCTCTAACCGCTCACTTCGTCTGGGTCCGGATCGGCGAGTCCTTCAGGCCGTTATTGTCATAGGCCTTGCGCAGCGTGCCGTTCGAGATCGACTCGGTCAGGAACTTGACCGCAAACGCGTGCGACAACGGATGATTGAGCGGCACCGCGACCGCGGTCACCGTCTGCTTGAAGGTTTCGTCGAGCACGCGCGTGCCCGGAATTTTTTTGGCCATGGCATTGAGCGTTTCGCGCGACAGCGCGAAGGCATCGATCTCGCCCTTCGCAAGCAGGCCGGCGATTTCGTCAAAGGTCTGGTAGCCGGTGATCTTGGCATTCTTCAGATGCACGATCGCGCCGCGCATGGTCGTGGTGTTGTTGACGGCGGCGATCTTGACGCCGGGTTGATCGAGGGTCGCGAAATCAGTCACCGTCGAGCCGGGCTTGACGATGTAGGTGGCGTCCGCGACCTCATAGATCGGCCCGAACGACATCTTTCCCTCGCGTTCCGGATCCTTCGGCAGGAAGGTGACGTCCCAGGTGCCCTTCGACGCGGCGTCAACGATCTGGCCGGAATTCTGGTGCACGACATATTCGACGGCAACGCCGAGCTGCGCCGCCATCGCCTTGCCGAGATCGACCGGGACGCCAGCATAGCCGGATTCGGTTTTGGTCGACCAGAACGCGCCGCCCGCCGGGCTGATCGCAATCGCCACCCGCAGCTTGCCGGTCGGCGCGATTTCATCTTTCAGGGCATCGGCATTTGCCGGCATGGCTATCATCATGGCTCCAAGGACGAGGCCGGCAAGTCGCGGCAATTGATGGGACATAGCTTTCCTCCACGCCGGGTCTTCGCCCGGTCAATTCTGGAAAGTTTGCTTTTAGCTCAGCGAAGATCGGGCGTACAGCGATCCGCCATGCACGCCGCATATGACGCAAAGCCCTATCCAGACCATCTGCAGGCCACTATCGTCTGCCGCAAACGCAGATCGGGAGCGAAACGTCTTGACGGGTAAATCCGGTTTTGATGCGGAGTTCGATGTCGTCGTGGTAGGCGGCGGCTCCGCCGGCTGCGTGCTGTCGGCACGACTGACGGAAAATCCAAGAGTGTCGCTTTGCGTCATCGAAGCCGGCGGACGCGATCGCAATCCATGGATTCACATTCCGATGGGTTTCGGCAAACTGGTCCCGAACCCGAAGATGAACTGGGGTTACGAAACCGAACCCGAACCGGGTCTGGGCGGCCGAACCGTGATCTGGCCGCGCGGCAAGGTTTTGGGCGGCTCCGGCTCCATCAACGGCCTCGTCTTCCTGCGCGGCGCCCCCAGCGACTACGACGAATGGCAGCGCCTAGGCGCGCGTGGCTGGGGCTACAATGACGTGCTGCCCTATTTCAAGCGAATGGAGCACAGCGTTGACGGCGCCAATGCATGGCGCGGCACCGGCGGTCCGATGACGGTGTCGAACATCAAACGCCCTTCGACGGCGGCGAAGGCATTCGTCGAGGCCTGCGAGCGCCTGCAATATCAGCGCAACCCTGATTTCAACGGCGAGCGTATTGACGGCGTCGGCTTCGCGCCGCTCAACGTCCACAATGGCTGGCGCCGCTCGACGGCGGTCGGATATCTCAAGCCGAACCTTGCCCGCAAAAATCTCGAGCTGATGACGAAGACCCGCGTCCGCCGCATCCTGTTCGACGGACGCCGCGCCATCGGCGTGGAGGTCGAACGCGACGGCCAGATCCAGCGCATCGGCGCGCGGCGCGAGCTCATCGTCTCAAGCGGCGCGATCAATTCTCCGGTGCTGTTGCTCGCCTCCGGCATTGGCCCGGCCGCAGAACTGGCAAAGCTCGGCATCGACGTGAAATGCGACCTGCCCGGCGTCGGCAAGAATCTGCAGGACCATTATCAGTCGAACTTCACATTCAAGACCAACGCGACCGATACCTTGAATGAAGCCGTGATGAGCCCGGCCAAGTCGGTCAAGCTCGCGCTCGAATGGCTGCTCAGGGGATCCGGACAACTCTCGGTCGGCGCGACCGAAGCGACGCTGTTTGCGAAATCGGACCCTTCCGAACCGGTGCCTGACATCCAGTATCAGTGCCTCAATTTTTCGACTGACGGGTTCAAGAACGGCCTGCATCGGTGGCCGGGCTTTACCTTCATCTTCAGCGTCTGCCGGCCGAAGAGCCGCGGTGAAATTACGCTGCGCGACGCGGAGGGCCGCACGCCGCCGCATATCCGCGCCAACTATATGACCGACCCTGATGATATGCGCATCATGCTGGCGGGCTTTCGCATTGCCCGGCAAATCGTCGCGACCGAGCCTTTCCGATCGCTGGTGGTCGAACAGATCAGGCCCGGTCCCGAGGTCACCAGCGACGATCGGGCCGCCGATTACATCAGGAATATCGGCTCGACCGTCTATCATCCCTGCGGCACCTGCCGGATGGGCGAGGATGACGGGGCCGTCGTCGATAGCCAGCTCCGCGTTCGCGGCATCGACGGTCTGCGGGTCGTCGATGCGTCCGTCATGCCGGCGATGCCCTCGCCGAACATTCACCCGGCGACGATCATGGTCGCAGAGAAGAGCTCCGATATCATCGCCAGCGCGCTGGCGAACTGACGCTGGCGAGCTGACGCGAAAACTCGACTGCGATCAATTCGTCTGCGCCGCCGGCACCTTGATTTCCTGCGGCAGGATGATGGCGGCGACGATCACCAGGAGGCACAGCGCGCCAAACGCCTGCAGCATGGTGACAAAGCCGCCCTTCTCGTACAGCCACGCCACCAGCCCGACGGAAGCGCCCGCGGCCGTGAAGCCGATGAAGTAGCGCACGGAGTAAGCGCGCGAGCGCCATTCATCGGTGGTGTACTTGCCGACCATGGCGTCGTTCACCGTGACCTGGCCGAACGCGCCCATCACGATGCCGATCGAGGCGATGATCAGCGGCAGGTTCGACAGCGTCGCCGCGAAATACAGGAATGGCGCCAGCAGGAACGACAGCGGCAGCATCACGGTCTTCAGTGAGTAGTGATCGATGAGCTTGCCGATGGTGTACTGCGTCATCGCGCCGAACACATAGACGCCGGCGGCGATGACGCCGAGCAGCGCCGGGCTATTGGTCAAGTCGGCCAGCCGCTCCGCAAACAGCTTTGGCAGCGCCACGGTGACGGCGTTGAAAGTGGTCGAGATCGCGATCACGACGATCAGCAGCGCCAGGATCACCCGCCACATGTCCTCTTTGGCGATGCGCGCCTGGGCTGCCGCCTGCCTGGAGCCGGTTCGATCCTCGTGCACGACCAGCATGGCGAAGGCCACGCCGATCAGCATGGTGACGACCCCCGGCACGATGAAGGCCCAGCGCCAGCCGAGATATTGCCCGATCACGCCGGTGACCAGCGCCGACGACGCCACGCCGAGATTGCCCCAGACCCCGTTCAGCCCCATCTCGCGGCCGAGCTTGTCGGCATAGGATACGATCATGGCGGTGCCAACGGGGTGATAGATCGAGGCGAACAGGCCGATCGAGAGCAGCACCGCGCCGAGCTCCAGCGGTGTCCGCACGAAGCCGACCGCGATCATCGAGGCGCCGATGCCGGCAAAGAAGATCACCATCATGTGGCGGCGGCTCCAGCGGTCGCCGAGCCAGCCGGTGATCAGCGATCCCGCGCCGAAGGCGACGAAGCCGGGGGTGGCGTAAGGCAATAGCTCCGAATAGGCCATGCCGAATGCCGGCCCCATGATGATGACGGCGGCGGCGAAGATCAGCATCGCGTAATGATCGATGAAATGGGCGGCGTTGACGAAGCTGATCACCCGGCTGGGGCTGTTCATGGTCTGGTCCAGTCCTTGGCGCTTGTTGGGCATTTCTTGGCAGGCGGGTCCCGGTCAGAGCCCTGGGCCCGAATCCCGCAACTTTCCAAAATAGGTTATAGGGGGTTGTCCTGACGGGATGTCGCCAATGAATATCGCCGAAAAGCCAATCGCCGCCATTATCGGGCGCCGCATCTCGACCGGCGACGGCATCCATATGATCGCCAACAACTACAAAAAGGGCTTCCGGATCGACACCCACATGCACCGCGAGGCGCAGCTGGTTTACGCCGCCCGGGGCACCATGCAGGTCACCACCCCGAAGGGCCGCTGGCTGGTGCCGCCCGACCGCGCGGTCTGGGTGCCGGCGCGGCTTGCGCATGCCATCGACGTGCTCGCCGACATCGAAATGCGCACCCTGTATTTCGACCTCGACTGGCTGGCCCGCGAGGAGCGCAGCCAGAGCCTCAGGTCAGAATTCGTGGTGCGGGTGTCGCCGCTGTTGCATCAGGCAATTCTGGCGCTGTTCGACGAGCACACCACAGCCGAGCGCACCGGCCTTTTGGTCAAACTCGCAATGCTGGAGCTGCACCAGGCGGAAGATTCCGCGACCTTCATCCCGCTGCCGCACGAGCCACGCTGCCGGCGCGCCGCCGACATCGTGCTGTCGGATCCGACCGGCGCCCATGAGATCGAAACGCTGGCGCGCGAGGTCGGCACCTCGGCGCGGACGCTGTCGCGGCTGTTTTCGGCCGAGACGCAACTCAGCTTCAAGAGCTGGTGCCAGCGCGCCCGTGTCGCGGCCGCGATCGAAAAACTGTCCACCGACGCCAACGTCTCGGTCAAGCAGCTGGCTTCCGACCTCGGCTATGCCAGCGTACCGGCGTTTTCGCACGCCTTCCGGCAGGTCACCGGCAAGACGCCAACCGAATTTGCGGAAAAGGCCTGAATTATACCTTCGTCGAAGCCTGACATATTTCCGTACGATCCATGCGCTTGAATAAGATCGGCCGCGCCCTAGATTCGATATAAGGTTCGGCATCACCTCCGGAATCGACTTCGCCCATGGCCAACGCCTTCTTCTCCGACCTGCTTTCGACGATTTCCGAACGCGGCCGTACGCTGCTTCGGCGCGGCGGATCTTCGGATACCAAGGAAGACGCCTCCGAACTGCTTGAACTGTGCGAGGCGCTGCTGTCGGGCCGCGGCGAGGCTACGGGCACCGCGATGGCCCGCGAAGTGCTCGATCGCTACCATGACCTCGACACAGCCGGCCGGCTTTCGTTCTTTGCCGCCCTCGCCCGCGACTACGGTCCCGATCGCGAACGGCTTTCGCGGGCGATCGAGAGCTGGCGCGCGCAGCCGAGCGACGCCGACGCCAGCGATCTTCATTTTGCTTCCGAGCCGCGGCGCCAGGAACTGGTGCGCCGGCTCAACCGCGCGCCGGGCGGCACCAGCGATCTGGTGGCGATGCGCGCCGATCTGCTTTCGCTCATGAAGGGCAACAAGGATCTGGCAGCGCTGGACCGCGACGTGGTGCATTTGCTGTCTTCCTGGTTCAACAGGGGATTTCTCGTGCTGCGCAGGATTGACTGGTCGACGCCAGCGAACATTCTGGAACAGATCATCCGTTATGAAGCAGTGCATGAAATCCACGACTGGAACGATCTGCGCCGCCGCATCGACCCGGTCGACCGCCGCTGCTACGCCTTCTTCCATCCGCAGCTGACCGACGAGCCGCTGATCTTCGTCGAGGTCGCGCTGACCGAAACGATCCCGACCGCGATTGCGCCGCTGCTCGCCGCCGAACGCCAGCCGGTGGCGATCGAGCGTGCCCGTACCGCCGTGTTCTATTCGATCTCGAACACCCAGAAGGGACTTGGCGGCATCTCGTTCGGCAGCTTCCTGATCAAGCAGGTGGTCGAGGAATTGCGGCGCGAATTGCCGAAACTCGACACCTTCGTGACGCTGTCGCCGGTGCCCGGCTTCATGCAATGGCTGAAGGAAGCCGACGACGTTCCCTTGTCCGACGAGGAACGAACGCTGCTGGAAAAGCTCAACCAGCCCGGCTGGTTCGAGAACGCGGAGACCACCACGCAACTGCGCGCGGTGATCGAGCCCTTGGCCGCGCATTATTTTCTCAAGGCCCGCACCTCAAAAGGCCGGCTGATCGATTCGGTGGCGCGCTTCCATATCGGCAACGGCGCGCGGCTGGAGCGGATCGACTGGCTCGGCGACCTCTCGCCGAAGGGCGTTCGCGAGTCCGCCGGCATCATGGTCAATTACCTCTACCGGCTCGACGACATCGAAAAGAACCACGAAGCCTACGCCAACCAGGGCGAGATCGCCGCCTCCAGCGCGGTGAAGAAGCTGCTCAAGACCGAAGGCCGGCGGCTGCTGGATATGCGGCTGTCGTAAAACGTCATGAAGTTAGGTCAATAGCAACCGCGAAGGAACCGCGCCCCCTCTCCCGCTTGCGGGGGAGGGTTGGGGTGGGGGTGTCGCCGCGAGTACCCGTGTGGCGAGAGCCCCCACCCGCATCGCATCGTTCGATGCGATGCGACCTCCCCCGCAAGCGGGAGAGGTGCAGCGAGCCTGCCGCCGGAGCTACGCAGATTTGCTTCCGCCCCGCTCAGATCTTGTATTCGTAGAGCAAGCGGGCGCGAATGGTGCCCTCGAGAGCCCGGATGTCCGCCAGCACGCGCTGGCCGTCGGCGGCGGAGGCGTCGGCGTCGAGAACGACATAGCCGACGTCGTGATCGGTCTCGTAATATTGCGCGGCGATGTTGACCGAGTGGCGCGCGAGCACTTCGTTCAGACGGCCCAGCATGCCCGGCAAATTGCGCTGCACCTGAATGAACCTTGTGCCCGAAGGCCGCGGCGGCAGTTGGACCTGCGGGAAATTGACGGCGCCCATGGTGGAGCCGGAATCGCTGTATTCGACCAGCTTGCGTGCCACTTCGGCACCGATGCGCTCCTGCGCCTCTTCGGTCGAACCGCCGATGTGCGGCGTCAGGATGACATTTTCCAGCCCCTGCAGCGGCGATACGAAGCGATCCGCATTCGAGCGCGGCTCGACCGGGAAAACGTCGACCGCGGCGCCGCGCAACCTGCCTTCGCGCAGCGCGTCGGCGAGCGCCTCGAGGTCGACGACGGTGCCGCGGCTGTTGTTGATGAAATACGCACCCGGCTTGATCGCGGCAATCTCGTCGCGCCCGATCATCCCGGCCGTGGCCGCCGTTTCCGGCACATGCAACGACACGACGTCGCTCTGTGCCAGGAGCTCATGCAAGCTCGCGACCGGCTCGGTGTTGCCGTGACGAAGCCGGTCCGTGTGGTCGTAGAAGATGACCTTCATGCCCAACGCTTCAGCGAGATTGGAGAGCTGCGAGCCGATATTGCCGTAGCCGATGATGCCGAGCGTCTTGCCCCTCACCTCATAGCTGTCGTTGGCGGACTTGTCCCAGCGTCCCTGATGGGCGGCGTTGGAACGCGCCACGATCCGGCGCAGCAGGATGACGATCTCGCCGATCACCAGTTCCGCCACGCTGCGCGTATTGGAAAACGGGGCATTGAACACCGGAATCCCGCTGCGGCGCGCGGCGTCGACATCCACCTGGTTGGTGCCGACGCTGAAGCACCCGATCGCGATCAGCCGGTCCGCGGCTTCCAGTACATCCGGGGTGATCTGCGTGCGGGAGCGGATGCCGAGCAGATGCACGCCCTTGATGGCTTCCTTGAGCGCATCGCCTTCCAGCGCCTTGGACAGGCGCGTCATGCTGGAATAGCCGGCCGACTCGATCAGCTGCACGGCGCTGTCGTTGACACCTTCGAGCAGCAGGACCCGGATCTTGTCCTTTGCGAGCGAGAGTTGGGGGAGCTTACTGGTCAAGATCGCGGCGTCCTTCAGCGATAGAAATGGATGATTGATCTATGCCGTCATTGCGAGCGAAGCGAAGCAATCCATTCTTTCTTTTTGTGGCGAGATGGATTGCTTCGCTTCGCTCGCAATGACGAATGAGACAGGACCCCCTCAGGACGACGCCTTGTCCCGGAAATACGGCTCGACCGGGCCATGAACCTTGATCGTCAGGGGATTACCGAAGCGGTCCTTGGCATTGCCCGCAGTGACGCGGATCCAGCCCTCGCTGATGCAATATTCCTCGACATTGGTCTTCTCGGCGCCCTTGAAGCGGATGCCGACGTCGCGCGACAGCAGCTCTTCGTTGTAATAAGGGCTGTTCGGATTGGTCGACAGGCGGTCGGGGAACGCGTCGGTTTCGGTTTTCTCGTTCATAGCAGTGCCTCGATTTCTCTTCTCAGTGCTTCGGGTGTCACGGTCGGGGCATGGCGTCCCACCACCTTGCCCGAACGGTCGACCACGAATTTGGTGAAATTCCATTTGATCGACGAGCCCAGCAGGCCCGACCGTTCGTTCTTCAGGTATTCATACAGCGGGTGCGCCTTGCTGCCGTTGACGTCGATCTTGGCGAACATCGGAAACGTCACCTGAAATCTGGTTTCGCAGAACGCCTCGATTTGTTTGGCGTCGCCCGGCTCCTGCGCGCCGAACTGGTTGCAGGGAAAGCCGAGCACCGCAAAGCCGCGCGGCGAAAGTTCGCGATGCAACGCTTCCAGACCCTTGTATTGCGGCGTGAATCCGCAGGCGCTGGCGGTGTTGACGATCAGCAGCACCTGACCCTCGAACTGCTTCAGCGGAACCTCTTCGCCGGCCAGCGACTGCGCCGTGAAATCATAAATGCCTGACATCGAATTCCTTCGGTCTCTTGTTTGACGCGTTTTCTTTACGCGAACCGGTGTCCACTTCGCTTGAAAACGCTCTGCTAGCTTGCCGGATCGATCGCCGCCGACGGCGTTCCGCCGGCCTCGATCGCCTCGCCCGCGGCAAGGCAGAGATCCTCACGGTAACGGCCGGAGACCAGTTGAACGCCGACCGGAATCCGCCCCACCAGTCCCGTCGAAACCGTTAGCCCGGGCAGGCCCATGAAGGGAATGGCAATCTGCGGCAATTGGGCGTGCCACACCCTCGCAAAAGACGCCTCGTCCTTGCGGTCGAGGTGATCGGGGAACGGCAATTCGCCGGATACCGGCATCAGCAGCACCGCGTATTGTTCGAAGAATTCCAGCCATTCACGGGTCAGCGTCGCGCGCCGGGTCAGCGCCCTCGAGAACGCCGCGGCATCGAACGGAAACACTTTTGTCCGGCTGCCGCGCAGACAGGCCAGCGCGCCGGGATCGCCCTCACGCTCGGCGGTCTCCAGCTGCGCCTCATAGCTGTCGCCGAGCCAGAGCTTGGTCTGCAGATCGGCGGGCTCGCGCAGCGGCGGTGTATTGGTGATTTCCTCGACGATCCAGCCCGCGCGCTCCAGCCGCTTGCCGGCATCGGCAACGGCGGCTTTCACCTCGGGCACGGGATCGAGGCCATCAGGATTGAGGCACATCGCGACGCGCTTTTGCACCGGCGGGCCTTCCAGCGGCGCCGGGACCCACCAGGGATCGCGATAATCCCGGGCCGACATCGCCGCCAGGGCAATCCTGATGTCGCCGATGGTCCGGGCCAAGGGTCCCGATACCGCGCTGATCTGGGGACCAATCGTGCGCTCGGGGAGCGCGGCATTGAATGCCGGAATCCGGCCCATCGTCGGCCGCAGGCCATGGACGCCGCAGGCGTAGGCCGGGTAGCGGATCGAGCCAGCGATGTCGGTGCCATGCGCGATATGCCCGATGCCGGCCGCGACCGCTGCACCCGCGCCGCCCGAGGAGCCGCCCGGCGTGATGCCGGGATCGCGGGGGTTTTTGGTATCGCCATGCACGAGATTGGTAGTGAACCAGCGATAGGAAAAGGCCGGGCAATTGGTCCGCCCCAAAATGACGGCGCCGGCCTTGTAGAGATTATCGATCACGGGGCTGTTGGTCGTAGCAATCGCGTCGCGCTGCAGCTTCAGGCCGTTGGTGGTGGCAAAGCCCGTCTGGTCGATATTGACCTTCACGGTAATGGGTACGCCGCCCAGGGGGCCGACATCTTCGCCCCGCCCGATCGCGGCATCGATGGCCGCGGCCTGCGCCAGCACCTCGGCCGGCTTGTGGTCGACCACGGCATTGATCCTGGGATTGACCGCGTCCAGCCGCGCCAATGCGGATGTGGCCGCCTCCGTTGCCGAGACCTTTTTTGTCTTGATCAGCGAGGCCAGCTCCGCGGCCGACAGGCGCCAGATTTCTTGCATGGGAAACTCCGTTTGACCGCCTTGTAGCGCCGCGCGAACAGCAACGCCAGCCGGGGCCGTGAACCAGGGTTTAGCGCAAATGGGCAATGAAATGAGCGAGATCGGCGATCTGCTCTGATGTGATCGGACCCATCACGTCGGCCATGCTGCCGTCATAGCCGTGGCGGCTATTGTCCTTGTATTCGCCAAGCGTCTTGGCGAGATAATCCTCGCGCTGGTTGGCGATCCGCGGCACGTTTTCCTTGCCGGAATAATCCGGGTTGTGACAGCTGTTGCAGCGATGCTGCTGCCCCAGCGTCTGGCCGCGCTGCATCCGCGCGGGATCGCCGGCCTCAGCTGGTGGTGTGGGTTTGGGTATCTTGGCGATGAAATCGGAGAAGGTGCGCAGATCGTCGTCGGTCAGCGCCTTCGCCATCTCGTTCATCGGCTCGAAGCTGCGCAGCTTCTCGCGAAACATGAAGAGCTGGATCAGCGTGTAAGGCGCCTGCTGCGCGCCGAGCGAGGGCGTGTTTTCGGTCTCGGACTGTCCGCGCTCGCCGTGACAGGCCAGACACGGCGCGATGCGATCCTGGAAGGTTTCCGCGCTTGCCATTGAGGCGATCAGGGTGAACGCCAGCGCCGTTATTGTTCTATGCATCGGACTTCCAGGAATGCCTGTCATTCCGGGGCGATGCGCAAGCATCGAACCCGGAATCTCGAGATTCCGGGTCTGGTGCTAACGCACCAGCCCGGAATGACCACGTAGCTTGTTCGTCGCGTTGCTCCTCACAATGACGAACTTCCGATCACTTAGCGCCCGCCACCTTCTGCTTGCCGTAGGTGATGCGATAGACGGCGCCGTTGTAGTCGTCGGAGACCAGCAGCGAGCCGTCCTTCAGCTGCAGCACATCGACCGGGCGGCCGATGTACTTGTTGTCCTCGACGAACCCGGTGAGGAACGGCTCCACGGATTTGACTGACCCGTCCTTGTTCAGCCGGGCGATGAGGACGTCACCGCCGACCTTCTTGGTCCGGTTCCACGAACCATGGCGGGCGATGAAGATCGCGTTCTTGTAGGACTTCGGGAACATGTTGCCGGTGTAGAACCGCATGCCCAGCGCTGCGGAATGCGGGCCCAGCAGGCCGACCGGCGCAGTGTAGTCGCTGCAGGATTTTCCCCAGCCGAATTCGGGATCGACGATGTTGCCCTGCAGGCAGTAGGGCGCGCCGAAATGTTCGCCGACCTTGGTGATGCGGTTGAGCTCATCCTCGGGCACGTCCTCCGACATCCAGTCGCGGCCGTTGTCGGTGAAATAGAGCTGCTTGTTCTCCGGATTCCAGTCGAAGCCGACGGTGTTGCGCACGCCCCTGGCGATCACTTCGGCGCCGGAGCCGTCGAGATTGATGCGCTTGATCAGGCCGTGCGCGTCGCTGTGCAGCACGTTGTTGCCGGGTTGCCCGACCGGAATATACAGCTTGTTGTCCGGACCGATGCCGATGAACTTCCAGCCGTGGGCTTCATCCTTGGGCAGATCGGAGTAGATCACGGTCGGCTTCGGCGCATTGTCCAGATTGTCCTCGATCTTGTCGATCCTCGAGATCTTCGACAGTTCGGCGATGTAGAGCGTGCCGTTCTTGAACGCGAGGCCGTTCGGGCGATAGAGGCCGGAGGCGATCACCTTCACCGAGCGCTTGCCGTCCTTGTTGACGACCGCATAGACCTTGTCGATCAGGCGGGTGCCGGCAAACACCGTGCCCTTGTCGCCTTCGATCAGCGAGCGCGCGTTGGCCATCCCGGCGGCGTAGACTTCGATGTTGAAGCCGGCCGGCACCTTCAGCTTGGCGGTCGGCAATTTGTCGGGCGCGGCGGGGATGGGCGGCGGTGCGATCGGTGCGAGCTTGGCGGCGGCTTCATTATCGGCAGGCCGGCCGATCAAGGGCGAGCCCGGCGGAAGCGGGGCTGCGGCTGCCGGCGCCGCACCTGCCGCAGGCGGCGTGGCGGGCTGCTGCGCTGCAGCGTTCAATGTCAATGCACCGAAAAAAGCACCGGCCAGCAATAGGCTGCGCGGCGCCGACGAATAGCTCATCATGGCATTCTCCCTGGCGGAAGCCTTATCCTCGCGCGGCAAACATCATCCGCCGGTGGCCCCCCGGGCGGCACTCTCTAATATTTGTCCGTACATTTGCAATCGGAAAACATCGCTGACCCATCATCCAGCGCCATTCCCCGGTGCGCAATTCGCACCTGAGATTCACGCTGACGCGCGCCCCGGAATGACGGTGGCTGAATCAATGCCGGGTGATGGAGCGATCCGGCGTGTCGAGAATGGCCTCGGTGAACGGAAACTCGAGCACGATCTCGCCCTCGTCGTCCGTGACCTCGATGGTCGCGTTCAGCAGCGCGCCGTCAGTGCCTTCGGTCTTGAGCAGTTCCCGGATCATGGCGCGCGCCATTTCCCAGGCGCGGTCGGGATCCCGCAGCACTTCGCCATCGGGATCGGAAATCAGCTCATCGCCGATACGGGTGTTGAAAAAATAGCGTGGCATCGGCGGTAACCTACTCCATGGATGCCCCGCAGCCGGGGGCCAGCCCATTTTTCACAAGTTCTTTATCTGAAGCCGGCAGCGCTCCGTCGAACGGAAAATCAGCATTCGCGGCGTTGCGATCAACCCGGAAACGCTTGATCCCACGCAGTTTTGACCGCGGGCCTCCGCACAAAAACGTGAATTATCTCGCGATGCAACATGAAAACACGGAAGGCATGCGGCAAAAAGATTTCACTGGCGAACTTTCTGATCCGCAGTACCTTATCTCCGAGGGCGGAGTTCGTCCGGTATCAAAAGGAGCGCTTAATGGCCTGGAAAGCACCGAAAATCGTCGAAGTGCCGGTCGGCATGGAAATCAACATGTATGCGTGCGCCGCCCGAAAGTAACCGGCAGCGATCGCCAAGGTTTTAGCGAGGTGGATCTTTGGGCCTGACACGTTCCCGAACGCGGAACTGTGTCTTTGGCCCGGATCCACCTCGTAGCGTTTTGACCTTACCCGTTTGTGCCCAAGTTTTGAATTTGCCAGGAGACGGATCATGCTTCGCGTCGTCGTCCTGGGCGCCGCGGCGGGTGGCGGTGTTCCGCAGTGGAACTGCGGATGTCCGGTGTGCCGGACGGCCCGCAACGAACATCCCGAACTCCAGAGCACGCAGGCCTCGATCGCGGTCAGCGCCGATGGCGAGCACTGGTTCCTGATCAACGCCTCGCCGGATCTGCGCCAGCAATTGACCGCGACGCCGCAGCTTCATCCCAAGGCAGGCCAGCTCCGTCACAGTCCGATTGCGGGCGTCATCCTGACCAATGGCGAGATCGACGCGGTTGCAGGCCTGCTGTCGATGCGCGAGGGATCGCCCTTCATCCTCTATGCGCATGAGCGGGTGCTTGCGATCCTCAAATCCAACAGCATCTTTAATGTGCTGAGCGAAAAGAACGTGAAACGCCAGCCGATCGCGGTCGACCGGGCGTTCGAACCTGACTTGCCCGATGGCTCGCCATCCGGCATCGAAATCCTCCCCTTCGAAGTTCCCGGCAAGGGCGCCTGGTATCTCGAAGGCAAGGCGCATCCGGCCGGCGGCAGCGGTGTGGGCGATACGCTCGGGCTTCGAATCCTGGACAAAGCCAGCGGCAAATATCTCTATTTCCTTGCTGCCTGCGCGCGGGTGACCGACGATCTGAAGTCGCGGCTGAAAGGCGCCGCACTGGTGTTCTTTGACGGCACGGTGTGGCGCGACGACGAACTGGTTGCCGCGGGCCTCGGCAACAAAACCGGGCAAAGCATGGGACACATCTCGATGTCAGGCGAGAACGGCGCGATCGCAAGCCTTGAAGGACTCGACATCGGGCGCAAGATGTTTTTGCATATCAACAACTCCAACCCCGCCTTGCTGCACGGCTCGGACGAGCGCAAAACCGCCGAGCAGGCCGGCTGGCACATCCCCGCCGATGGAATGGAGATCACACTGTGAGCGTCGTGCCCGTCACCAGAATGACCGCGCTATCGATCGGCAAAGGCATTTCGCTCAATAACGCCGAGGAACTGGAGGCAACGCTGCGCCACATCGGCGCGACGCGCTATCACAACCTGCATCCGTTCCACCGGCTGCTGCATGGCGGCAAGCTCAACAAAGGCCAGGTGCAGGCCTGGGCGCTGAACCGCTATTTTTACCAGAGCACGATCCCGCTCAAGGACGCGATGGTGATCTCGCGATTCCGCGACCGCGCGACCCGCGTCGAATGGCGGCACCGGATCGAGGACCACGATGGCGATCTCGGCTCCGAAGGCGGCATCGAGCGCTGGCTCAAGCTGACCGAGGGCCTCGGGCTCGACAGCGCCTATGTGGAATCGACCGAAGGCATCCTGCCCGCGACGCGCTTTGCGGTGGAGGCCTATGTGCATTTCTGCCGCGACAAGACGCCGCTCGAGGCGATCGCCTCCTCGCTGACGGAACTGTTCGCGCCGAACCTGCATGAAGAGCGCATCTCGGGCATGCTGCAGCACTATGATTTCGTCAATCCCGACATCATGAGCTATTTCAGCCGCCGCCTGCAGCAAGCGCCGCGCGACGCCGGATTCGCGCTCGACTACGTCAAGGCGCACGCCAGGACGCCGGCGGAACGCGAGGCGGTCTGCAACGCCCTGATCTTCAAGACCAATGTGCTATGGGTTCAGCTCGATGCGCTGTATCATGCCTATGTCGACGGCCACATACCGCCCGGCGCGTTCGTGCCCCAAGGGGACTGAAGCCTAAGAACCGAAACCAAGAACCGGGATTTAGCGATCGATGGCTTTGGGCCGCAACATCAGTGTCAGCGAGGCGAGCCGGCCGAAATTGCCGCGGCACGCCAAGCTGAAATTCGATGAGACGCGGCAGGTCTGGGTGATCCTGGCGCCGGAGCGCGTGCTGGCGCCGGACGAAATCGCGGTCGAAGTGCTGCAGCTTTGCGACGGTGTTCGCAGCGTCTCTGCTATGATCGATCAGCTGACCGCGAAATACGCCGCGCCGCGCGAGGCAATTGCAACCGACGTCATCGCAATGCTGCAGGACCTCGCCGACAAGGGCTTTCTGACCGAAGCGCGCGAGAAGACGTCATGAGCGACATCCTCACCGACGGCAAAGCGGCAACCGCGCCCCATGACGGGCTCTCGGTGCTGGAACAGCGGCGCTCGACCGCGGAGACGTTCGGCATTCCGCTCGCGGTGCTGGCCGAGCTGACGCACCGCTGCCCGCTGCAATGCCCCTATTGCTCCAACCCGCTTGAGCTCGACCGCGGCGGCACTGAGCTGACCACCGAGGAATGGAAGAAGGTTCTGACCGAGCTCGCCGAAATCGGCGTGCTGCAGATCCATTTCTCCGGCGGCGAGCCGACCGCGCGCAAGGATCTGGTCGAACTGGTCCAGCACGCCAGCGATGTCGGGCTCTACAGCAATCTCATTACCTCGGCGGTGCTGCTGACACGCGAAAAACTGTCCGCTCTGGCCGATGCCGGGCTGTGCCACGTGCAGATCAGTTTTCAGGGCAATGAGCCCATGGTGGCCGACCGCGTCGCGGGCCTGAAGAAGGCGCATGAGAAGAAGCTGGAGGTCGCGAGGTGGACGCGCGAGCTCGACCTGCCGCTGACGGTCAATGCCGTCATGCACCGGCAGAACCTGCACCAGCTTTCCGACATCATCCAGATGGCGGTCGATCTCGACGCCGACCGGCTCGAGGTCGCCAACGTGCAGTATTACGGCTGGGCACTGAAGAACCGCGCCGCCTTGATGCCGACGATGGCGCAGATCGAGGAGACCAGCCGGCTCGTCGAGGAAGCCGAAGTGCGGCTGAAGGGCATTCTCGCGATTGACTACGTCGTGCCGGATTATTACGCGCTGCGGCCGAAGAAATGCATGGGCGGCTGGGGCCGGCAATTCTTCAACATTTCACCTGCCGGCAAGATCCTGCCGTGTCACGCCGCCGAGAGCATCACCGGGCTCGAATTCCTTTCGGTGCGATCCAATCACTCGATCGCCTGGATCTGGCAGAATTCCGAAGCTTTCAACCGCTATCGCGGCACCGGCTGGATGCCTGAACCGTGCCAGAGCTGCGAGTTCAAGGAGATCGATTTCGGTGGCTGCCGCTGCCAGGCCTTTGCGCTGACCGGCGATGCCGGCAATACCGATCCGGCCTGCACGCTGTCGCCGATGCACGAGCAGATCTTCAAGCAGGCCGAGCAGGAAGCGGCCTCCGACAATAACCGTTTCCTCTATCGCAATTTCGCCGGCGGTACGCTGGAGACGGAAGGCGAGCATGGCGCCTGACGCCGACGCCGGAAAATCCGCCAAACGCGCCGATCCGTTTGCACCGCTGACCTCGGAGCAGCTCGATGTCGGCGATGGCCACGACATCTATGTCGAAAGCGTCGGCCGCATCGGCGGCATTGCGGCGGTCTATCTGCATGGCGGGCCCGGCAGCGGTTGCCAGCCCGATCACCGCCGGCTGTTCGACCCCGAGCGTTTCCACGCGGTGCTGTTCGACCAGCGCGGCGCCGGCCGCAGCCGCCCCAAGGGCAGGCGTGAAGACAATACCCTGCCGCATCTGATTGCGGACATGGAGAGGATCCGCGAGAAATTCGGCTTTGAGCGCTGGATGATCGTCGGCGGCTCCTGGGGCGCGACGCTGGCGCTGGCGTATGCGCAAGCGCATCCCGACCGCGTCACCGGCATCGTGCTGCGCGCCACCTTCCTCGGCACCCGCAAGGAGATCGAGGATGGATTCCTCGAGGTGCTGCCGCGCTTCTATCCGGCGCTGCACGCGGAGTTCCTCGACGTGTTGCCGCCAGCGGAACGCACGCACCCGATCGACGCATATTTCCGCCGCATCCTCAATCCCGATACCGCCGTGCATGGCCCGGCCGCACGGGCATGGGGCGAGACCGAACGCATCCTCTCCGAGCACACGCCCGGCCGCGCCCGGCTCGATCCGGTCAACTCGTCGCGCGCCCTGCCCGCCACGCCGTTCATGGAAGCCCATTATTTCGCCAATGACTGCTTCATGAGGCCGAGCCAGCTGATCGAAGAGGCCGGCAGGCTCGCTGACATTCCCGGCATCATCGTGCAGGGCCGTTATGATTTGCTGTGCCCGCCGGCGACCTCGCATGCGCTTGCCGCGGTGTGGCGCGAGGCCGAGGTTCGCCTGGTCGAAGGCGCCGGCCACACGCTGTACGATCCCGGCGTCCGCGACGCCGTGATGAAAGCGGTCGCGGACATGGCTTCCAAGATTACCAGATAGGGATTTTCGAAATGCCGATAGCCGGAAAAGGCATGCTGCTGACGTCGATGAACATCGATGCCGCCGACGAGGCCGAATTCAATCGCTGGTACGACTGCGAACATCTCGAGGAACGCGTCGCGATGCCCGGGTTCCTCGAAGCGCGGCGCTATGTCGCGCACGATGGCGACCCGAAATATCTCAGCCTTTATTCCACCGAAACCATCGAGGTGCTGGACAGCCCGTTCTACCGCACTGCGCTCGCCAACCAGACTGCCTGGTCGAAGGCCAACATTGCCCGCTTCAAGAACATGATCCGGGGCGTTTCGCGTATCACCATCAGCCGCGGCACCGGCCGCGGCGCCGCGCTCGGCATCATCCGGCTGCGCCCTTCTTCCGGCGGCGAGGATAAGTTGCGTGCCGCACTGCGGGATCAACTCGATCCCGCAAAACTCGACGGCATCATCTCCATGCACCTGCTGGAGAACAATCCGGCGCTGTCGAAACCGATCACCGATGACCCCGCAGCGCCCAATCCAGGCGCCGGCGACTGGTTCGTGCTGATCGACGCCACCGATGTCAGCGCGGTCCCGGCGGCCGCAGCGCGCTTCAAGGACAACGCCGCGATCAAGCCGCTGGTGGTTACAAGCGGTATTTACCGGCTGATGTGGGACCTCGCGAAGAGCGATCTGCCCAGCGCGTAACATTGGCGACAATGCGGTGCGTTCATGCTGCACCGCCATATAATATCAGCGAGTATTAACGTTCACGCGTGCCTGCATTGAAAGCTGGCAATCGCGCAAATTTGCCTTTGTGACTCGTCTGGAATGGCTCTAAGCTCCGATAAGATAAGCCTATGATCCAATTCAAAAACCACAAGAACGCCTACTGAGCGTTCAGGCAACAAGGCCGCGTTCGGATTGCTGACGCGGAAAAGGTAGGAATGAAACCGACTGACATCTCGGCGCCGGACTACTTTCACAAAGTGGTTGATTGCCAATGGGCCTGCCCCGCTCACACGCCAGTTCCCGAATACATCCGTTTGATTGCCGAGGGGCGTTATAGCGACGCCTACATGATCAACTGGAAATCGAACGTGTTTCCCGGAATTCTGGGACGCACCTGCGATCGCCCATGCGAGCCGGCCTGCCGCCGCGGCCGCGTCGAGGAAACACCGGTTGCGATCTGCCGGCTGAAGCGGGTCGCCGCCGATTTCAAGGACGACGTCAAGCACCGCATGCCGAAGGTATCGGCAAAGAACGGCAAGCGCATCGCGCTGGTCGGCGGCGGTCCCGCTTCGCTTGCGGTGGCGCGCGATCTTGCGCCGCTCGGCTATCACTGCACCGTGTTCGATGCCGACCCCAAGGCGGGCGGCATGATGCGCAGCCAGATTCCAAAGTTCCGGCTGCCGGATTCGGTGATCGACGAGGAAACCGATTACATCCTGGGCCTCGGCATCGAGTTCAAGGGCGGTCATCGCGTCGACAGCCTGAAGACGCTGATGGCTGAAAATTACGACGCGATCTTCGTCGGCTCCGGCGCGCCGCGCGGCCGCGAGCTCGACATCCCCGGCCGCAAGGAGGCCGCCGCCAATATCCATATCGGCATCGAATGGCTGGCTTCGGTTTCGTTCGGCCATGTCGAGAAGATCGGCCGCCGCGTGATCGTGCTCGGCGGCGGCAACACCGCGATGGATTGCTGCCGCACCGCGCGCCGCCTCGGCGGCGAAGACGTCAGGGTGATCGTGCGTTCCGGCTTCGAGGAAATGAAGGCGAGCCCCTGGGAAAAGGAAGACGCCATCCACGAGGACATTCCGATCCTCAATTTCATGGTGCCAGTGGCATTCAAGCATGTAGCCGGCAAGCTCATCGGCGTCACCTTCCAGAAGGTGAAGGCGGAATATGACGCCAAGGGCCGGCGCAACCTGGTGCCCGCGGGCGAGCCGGACCAGACCATTCCCTGCGACGATGTGCTGGTCGCGGTCGGGCAAGAAAACGCCTTCCCCTGGATCGAGCGCGACTGCGGCATCGAGTTCGACAAGTGGAACATGCCGCAGGTCGATGCCAAGACTTTCGCTTCGACCAACCCGAAAGTGTTCTTCGGCGGTGACGCGGCGTTCGGCCCCAAGAACATCATCTGGGCGGTGGCGCACGGGCATGACGCCGCGCTGTCGATCCACAAGATGCTCTCCGGCGAGGACATCACCGAGCGCCCGCTTCCCGAAGTGAATGTCTCGTCGCAGAAGATGGGCATCCACGAGTGGAGCTACGACAACGACATCTCCGCCGACAAGCGCTACAAGGTGCCGCACCGCGACAAGGTGATCGCCCTCAAGGACATCCGCGCCGAGGTCGAGCTCGGCTACGACGTCAAGCTCGCGCTCGGTGAAGCGCAGCGCTGCCTGAACTGCGACATTCAGACGATTTTCAGCGCCCCCGCCTGCATCGAATGCGACGCCTGCGTCGACATCTGCCCGATGGACTGCATCACCTTCACGGAGAACGGCGAGGAAGAGGACCTGCGGACACGGCTGAAGGCGCCCTCGCCGCATCACGACCAGGCGCTCTATGTCGCCGATGGGCTCAAGACCGGGCGCGTCATGGTGAAGGACGAAGACGTCTGCCTGCATTGCGGGCTCTGCGCCGAGCGGTGTCCCACCGGAGCCTGGGACATGCAGAAGTACCTCATCGATATGACTCACGCGGGATCAACATGTCAGACCAAAGCCCGATCAGCAGCGTAAACGACTTCGTCGTCCGTTTCGCCAACGTCAACGGCTCGGGTTCGGCCAGCGCCAACGAGCTGTTCGCGCGCTCGATCCTGCGCCACGGCGTGCCGGTGAGCCCGCGCAACATCTTTCCCTCCAACATCCAGGGACTTCCGACCTGGTACGAGGTGCGGGTGACCGAGGAAGGCCATCTCGGCGCCCGCGGCGGCGTCGACATGATGGTGGCGATGAACCCGCAGACCTGGGACAAGGACGTCGGCTCGATCGAGCCCGGCGGCTATCTGTTCTACGATTCCACCAAGCCGATGCCGACGTCGAAATTCCGCGCCGACATCAACGTCATCGGCGTACCGCTGACCGCGATCACCAACTCGACCTATACCGATCCGCGCCAGCGCCAGCTGTTCAAGAACATCATCTATCTCGGCGCGATGTGCGCCCTGCTCGACATGGACCCGAAGATCGTCGAGCAATTGATATCAGAACAGTACAAGGGCAAGGAAAAGCTGTTGTCCTCGAACGTCCACGCGCTGCATCTGGGCCGCGACTGGGCGTTGCAGAACCTGAAATGCCCGATTGGGCTGCAGGTGAAGAAAGCCGACAAGGTCGGCGACCGCATCTTCATGGAAGGCAACAGCGCGGCCGCGCTCGGCGCCGTCTATGGCGGCGCCACCGTCTGCGCCTGGTATCCGATCACGCCGTCGTCGTCGGTGGCGGAGGCCTTCACCAGCCACTGCAAGAAGCTGCGGCACGACCCCGAAACCGGCAAGGCCAAATACGCTATCGTGCAGGGCGAGGACGAGCTTGCATCGATCGGCATGGTGATCGGCGCCTCCTGGAACGGCGCGCGCGCCTTCACCGCGACTTCCGGGCCCGGCGTCTCGCTGATGACGGAATTCATCGGCCTCTCGTACTTCGCCGAAATTCCCGGCGTGATCATGAACATCCAGCGCGCCGGCCCCTCGACCGGCATGCCGACGCGCACCCAGCAATGCGACATCATCGCCTGCGCCTATGCTTCGCACGGCGACACCAAGCATATCCTGTTGTTCCCGGAAGACCCGGCGGAAGCGTTCGAATTCGCGGCGCAATCGTTCGATCTCGCCGAGCGGTTGCAGACCATGATCTTCCTGATGCTCGACCTCGACATCGGCATGAACCACCGGCTCTGCCGTCCACTGAAGTGGGACGACGCCCGGCAATATGACCGCGGCAAGGTGATGACCGCAGAGATGCTCGACGAGCCCGGCCGCGATTTCGGCCGCTATCTCGACGTCGACGGCGACGGCATTCCCTACCGCACCTATCCCGGCACGCATCCGACCAAAGGCTCGTTCTTCACCCGCGGTACCTCGCGCGACCGCTATGCGCGCTATTCGGAAGAAGGCGCCGTCTACGCCGACAACATGCAGCGGCTGATGCGCAAGTTCGAGACCGCGCAGGACATGGTGCCGCGGCCGCTGCAGGCCAACGCCGCCAAGCCGACCAAATACGGCGTGATCTATTTCGGCTCGACCGCACCGGCGATGGACGAGGCGATCGGCCTGCTCGAGGCGCGCGGGCACCACCTCGACCGCATGCGGATTCGCGCCTTCCCGTTCCACTCCAGCGTCGCCAGCTTCATTGCCGACCATGACTTCGTTTACGTGGTCGAGCAGAACCGCGACGCCCAGCTGCGCCAGTTGATCGTCAACGAGAACGGCATCGATCCGGTGCGGTTGGTGCCGATCCTGCACTATGACGGCACTCCGATCACCGCGCGCTTCATCGCCAGCGCCATCGGCGACCATCAGGACCATCTGAAAGTGACTCCTCTCCGCAAGGCCGTGTCATGACCTACATTGCAAAACCGAAATTCCACCATCCTGGCCTGCCGAAGAACGATCTCGGCTACACCCACCGGGACTACGAGGGCAAGATTTCGACGCTGTGCGCCGGCTGCGGTCACGACTCGATCACCGCCTCGATCATCGAGGCCTGCTACGAGTTGTCGATCGAGCCGCATCGCGTGGCCAAGATCTCCGGCATCGGCTGCTCCTCGAAAACGCCGGACTATTTCCTCGGCAATTCGCACGGCTTCAACTCGGTGCACGGCCGCATGCCGTCGGTCCTGACCGGCGCCAACCTCGCCAACCGCGACCTGATCTATCTCGGCGTCTCCGGCGACGGCGATTCCGCCTCGATCGGCTTCGGCCAGTTCGCCCATTCGATCCGGCGCGGCGTCAACATGACCTATATCGTCGAGAACAACGGCGTTTACGGCCTGACCAAGGGCCAGTTCTCGGCCACCGCCGACCGCGGCTCGAAATCCAAGAAGGGTGTGATGAACACCGACAACGCCATCGATCTGGTGGCGATCGCACTGCAGCTCGGCGCCAGCTTCGTGGCGCGCAGCTTCTCCGGCGACAAGACCCAGCTGGTGCCGCTGATCGCCGCCGCCATCCGTCACAAGGGCGCGTCATTCATCGACGTCATCAGCCCCTGCATCGCCTTCAACAACCACGCCGGCTCGACCAAGAGTTTTGACTACGTCCGCGAACATAACGACGCGGTCAACCGCCTCGACGTCATCACCAGCCGCGACCCCATCACCGTCGATTATGCCCCGGGCTCGGTGCAGGTGGTGGAGCAGCACGACGGCACCAGGCTGGCGCTACGCAAGATCGACGCCGATTACGACGCCAATGACCGGCTGGCGGCGATGACCTTCCTGCAGAAGCACGCCGCCAAGGGCCAGGTGGTAACCGGCTTGCTCTATGTCGATCCCGACGCCGAAGACATGCACACCCATCTCGACACCGTCGAGACGCCGCTCAATACGCTGGAAGCCAAGGAATTGTGCCCGGGCTCGTCAGCGCTGGAAAAGATCAACGCCAGCCTGCGTTAGCGCATGCAGTCGTCAGGCTGCAACGTCGATGCATCCTGCGATATGAGCTTTAGCCTCGGAAGCAGGCATCGGTTGGCGTGCCTGCTTGCGTCCAAGCAGTCATCGCGGCCGCGCTGCCGACAATAAGCCCGACCGGATTCGTTATCCACGGAATCCGACGGGCGTGCTATGGCTGCTCGACCACGCGTCGATCCACTTGCCGCCGTAAATTTTTTATCATTCATAGTTGAGAGATATGATGGGGCACAAACCTGCCGCGATTGCCGCGGCCATGGCGGCAGCGATCCTTTGGACCGTCGGCAATGCAAGCGCAGCCCCCAAAAGCAAGCCGAACCAGATCAAGTACGAATATGTGTCGCCAAAGGACCCGGCACATCAGCCGATCCACGACCAAATGAAGCAAGGCCGCGCACTCGAACACCTGCAGGAACTGCTTAGTCCACTCCGCCTTTCCTACCCGCTGACGCTGAAGGTCGCGGGTTGCGGCGCCGCAAACGCCTGGTACGACGATGAAGTCATCACCGTGTGTTACGAAATGCTGGCGGACATCCTGAAGAGCGCGCCGCCGCAAGACCTTCCCGGCGGATTATCCCGGGCCGACACTGTGCTGGGCCCAATTCTCGCGGTGTTCCTGCACGAGACCGCGCATGCGGTTTTCAACATGCTGCAAATACCCGTGCTCGGCCGCGAGGAAGATGCCGCCGATCAGTTCGCCGCCTACGTCATGCTTCGACTAGGCAAGGACGAGGCCCGCAGAATGATCCTGGGCTCCGCCTATCATCATGCGATTCAGATGCCGGGAACGCATGTCACCGTTCCGATCCAATCGCTTTCTGGTGAGCATTCGACGCCGGCGCAGCGGACGTTCAACATACTGTGCGTCGCCTATGGCGCAGACAAGACGTTGTTTGCCGACGTCGTCGAAAGGGGCTTCCTGCCCAAGGACCGGGCCGAGGTCTGCGCAAGGGAATACGATGACCTCAACTTTGCCATGACCAAGCTGATCAAGCCGCATATTGACCAGCGCCTTGCCGGAAAATTTCACGGAACCTGGGCACGAACCGTCAACGCCCGTCGCGCAAACCTGGCGCGTCGATAGGATTTGGGGACGCGGGAACAGCCGACACCTAACCCACCCCGCGGCCGACCAGCGAATTGTGCCTCGGCTCGTCAGCGCTGGAAAAGATCAACGCCGGCCTGCGGCAGAGCGGGACGTACGAAGAAAGGGTCTGCCGAGTGCACCCGACCTTATTGTGCGCGTCTCAATGCGGTTGCACTGGTAGCAACGGAAAACCTTGATGAGTGGCTTGGCCCCGATAGCGGGCAGCTTGCCTAACAGCCGCATTTCGGCGTGGCACTTTTCGCAAACTCGGATTTCCCGTATTGGCTGACCCATCTCGATAGGATGTGTACGAAACCAGTCGGAACAATGGAGTTTTGCTCCGTAAGACTACGGCAAAAGAAAAGCCGCCCTTTCCGAGAGGGCGGCGATTAATGGAGTCTTAGGCTGGTCGTGCCGAAGATCGACCCTCTTGTGAACGCTCAAGGAAGAGGTTCCACCGTGCTCAAGGACGGTACTTATGCGGCATGGTTCAAGACCCCGGTAAGCCAAGGCACTGGCATCGTCCATGTTGCAAACGGCAGGATCTGGGGGCGCGACGGCGTCATGACCTACGAGGGGTCATGCGAAGTCGACGGAGACCGATTCACCGCAGTCGTCATCACAAGAAAACACACCGACGGGCTGCCAACCGTATTTGGCGATGATCAGGAACTCGAGCTTAAGCTGCAGGGAACGTGCACCGGCAAGATAGCGACCTACATCGGAACGGCGGAACAGTTCCCAGGCCTGCTCCTGGAGGGAACGCTCATTTACAACCAGCAGGCGCGCGCCCCGGAGGCGAGCGAGCCCATACCAGCATTCGATCCGCACAAACTGCCGAAGTTGCCGACGCGCGGGCGCTGATCGCTCGGGATCGCCGGAGTAGCTACGCCACCGCGGCCAGCCCGCGCGGGTTGGCGACGTATTCCTTCAGCACCTTGCCGGTCGCGTCGACCTCGACCAGCGAGACGTTGTAGGTCCAGAGGTCGGCGAGGTGCTGCAGCACGCGCTTGGCGTCGGTGTCATTGAGCTGCGCGCCGTTCAACACGGTATGGCGCAGCATCAAATGACGATCGCCGGCGAGATCGACATCGACGACTTCGATATTGGCATCGATGAAGCCGACATCGTACGTCCGCGACAGCGCGCGGCGCACGCGCCGATAGCCGCGCTCGTCGTGGATCGCATCGACCTTGATGCCGGCGGTCTCCGCCGGATCATCATGCAAATGGAACATGCGGAAGTGCCGCATCAGCCGCGGTGAGAGGAACTGGCTGATGAAGCTCTCGTCGCGGTAATTGGCCCAGACATCGCGGAGCACGCCCATCGTATCGCCCTTGCCGGCGATATCCGGGAACCATTCGCGATCCTCGTCCTCGGGATTGGTCACGATGCGCTCGATATCCTGCATCATCGCAAAACCGAGCGCGTAGGGGTTGAAGCCCGAGAAATATTTACTGTCGAAGTCGGGCTGGAATACGACGTTGGTATGCGACGACAGGAATTCGAGGAAATTGCCGTCGGAGAGCCGCCCCTGCAGGTGCAGCCGGTTCACGATGCGGTAATGAACGTAGGTCGCGGTGCCCTCGTTCATGACCTTGGTCTGGCTCTGCGGGTAAAAATACTGTGCGATGTGCCGCACGATTCGCAGCAGCTCGCGCTGCCAGGGCGCCAGGCGCGGCGCGGTCTTTTCCAGGAAGTACAGGATGTTTTCCTGCGGCAGGCCGAGCAGCGCACGGCGGCGATCGGCGCTCAGCGTTGCCACGCTCTTGACCGGTCCGGTCGGAATGGTCCGCCACAAATCATTGAACACGCTTTCTTCGTGCTGGCGGCGATACTGGGCCCGTTTCTCCTCGACGCGCAGATCGGGCAGCTTCTTGCCGGGATAGCGGTTGATGCCATGCGACATCAGCGCGTGCGCTGCATCGAGCGTCTGCTCGACCGCCAACCGGCCGTGGCGATCCTCGCACTGCGCGACGTAGGTCTTGGCGAACTCGAGATAATCGAGAATGCCGTCGGCATCCGTCCACTGCTTGAACAGATAATTGTTCTTGAAGAAATGATTGTGGCCGAAGGCGGCGTGCGCGATCACCAGCGTCTGCATGGTCGCGGTGTTCTCCTCCATCAAATAGGAGATGCACGGCGACGAGTTGATGACGATCTCATAGGCCAGGCCCATCAGGCCCTTGCGGTAGGACGCCTGCTGATAGGCGAAGTGCTTGCCGAACGACCAGTGCTTGTAGAACAAGGGCATGCCGACCGAGCAATAGGCGTCCAGCATCTGCTCGGCCGTGATCACCTCGATCTGGTTCGGATAGACGTTGAGCCCGAGTTCGGACTCCGCGATCTCCTCGCAGGCGTCGTGGATCCGCTGCAGCGTCGGGAAATCCCAATCGGCGCCCTGAAACAGCCGCTTGTCTGTCATGGTGCCCTTTCCTGTCTTACACGGCGCTGGAAGAGATCGTGAAACACCGGGAAGATTTCGCTGCGCTCGCAGACCTTGCGCATCGACAACGGCGCACCGGCGAGGCGCAGGCGCTCATACAACGTCCATAGCGACGAATCCGGCATCTCGAAGGTCAGGCCGGCATCCTGGCCGACCTCGAGATAGGCAAAAAACTGGCTGACCGGCAGAATCTTCTCGGTCAGCAGCCGGCCCGCCACCTCGCCGTCGGACGTGGAATTGTCGCCATCGGAAGCCTGCGCGGCGTAGATATTCCAGTCCGCCGGGCGGAACCGCGAACGCACGATCTCGTGCATTTCCTGCAGTGCACTCGACACCAGCGTGCCGCCCGATGCCGGGCCATGGAAGAATGTATCCTCGTCGACCTCTTCGGCGCGGTCGGTATGGCGGATAAAGACGATCTCGACATGGCGATAGCGCCGCTTCAGGAAGACATAGAGCAGCGTGTAGAAGCGCTTGGCGAGATCCTTCATATGCTCGGTCATCGAGCCCGAGACGTCCATCAGGCAGAACATCACGGCCTGGGCTATCGGCTTCGGCGTGGTCTCGAACCGCCGATATCGGATGTCGATCGGATCGATGAACGGGATCCGCTTGGCCTTGGCTTTCAGGGCTTCGATCTCGGCCAGCAGTTCGGCGCGGCGCGCCTCGTCGCCGCAAATCAGCAGCTCGGCTTCGAGGGCCGCGATCTCTTCCGGCTTCGGCCGCCGCAATGCCACGCGCCGCGCCATCGCGCGGCTCACGGTACGGGGAATGGAAATATTCGCCGGCGAACCTGATGTCGCATAACCGGCGCGGCGGATTCCTTCGCTCTCCACCTCGGCAAGCTTGCGCTTGGCGAGATCAGGCAATTCGAGATCGTCCAGGAACAGGTCGACGAATTCCTCGCGGCTGAGAACGAAGCGGAACGCGTCTTCGCTGTCGCCCTCACCCGCGCCGCCGGCCTTGCCGCCCGAGCCGCCCGAGCGCGGCAGCATGTCGCCTTCGATGAACTTCTTGTTTCCGGGAAGCACCATGTCGCGGGTGCCGCCTTCACGGCGGAACCGCGGCTCGTCCATGCCGTCGAGCGGTATGCTGACCACGCCGCCTTCCAGGACATCCTTGATGTCCCGGTCGTGCGAGGTCTTCTTGACCGCCTGCTGAACCAGCGCCTTCGCCCGGCGCAGGAACCGCTGACGGTTCTCGAGACTCTTGCTGCCCGGATTCAGCCGCCGGTCAACGATGTGAATAGCAACCACTTCGCATCCGCCTCAGCCGGCTTGCTTCACGCGCATGTACCATTCGACGAGCCGGCGGACCTGCCGTTCGGTGTAACCGCGGTCCACCATCCGCGCGACGAAATCGTCGTGCTTCTTCTCAGTTTCGCCGTCCTTTTTCGAGCCGAACGAAATGACGGGCAGCAGATCTTCCACTTGCGAGAATATCCGCTTTTCGATCACCTCGCGAACCTTTTCATAGCTGGTCCAGCCCGGATTCTTGCCGCCGTTCTGGGCCCGCGACCGCAGCGAGAACTTCACGACCTCGTTACGGAAGTCCTTCGGGTTGGCGATGCCCGCAGGTTTCTCGATCTTGGTCAGCTCCTGATTGAGCAATTCACGATCGAGCAATTGTCCGGTGTCGGGATCCTTGAAGTCCTGATCTTCGATCCAGGCGTCGGCGTAATCCACGTAACGGTCGAACAGGTTCTGGCCATAATCCGAATAGGATTCGAGATAGGCTTTCTGAATCTCGTTTCCGATGAACTCGGCATATCGCGGCACCAGTTCGGCCTTGATGAATTCGAGGTAACGCTTTTCGGTCTCATCAGGGAGCTGCTCGCGACGGATCGACTGTTCCAGCGCATACATCAGGTGAACGGCATCCGCGCCGACCTCCGACGTATCGTGATTGTAGGTTGCGGCGAGCACCTTGAACGCGAAGCGGGTCGAGACGCCGTCCATGCCTTCGTCGACGCCGGCGGCATCCTTGTATTCCTGGACGCTGCGGGCCTTGGGATCGGACTCTTTCAGGCTTTCGCCGTCATAGACCCGCATCTTTGCAAACACGGTGGAGTTTTCGTGACGGCGCAGCCGCGACATCACCGAGAAGCGCGCCAGCGTCTCCAGCGTCGACGGCGCGCAGGGCGCGGCGGCGAGTTCAGAGCCCTGGATCAGCTTCTCGTAGATCTTCTGTTCTTCGGTGACGCGCAGGCAATACGGCACCTTGATGACGCAAATGCGGTCGATGAAGGCTTCGTTGTTCTTGTTGGTCTTGAAGCTCTGCCATTCGGACTCGTTGGAGTGCGCAAGAATGACACCGGTAAAGGGGATCGCACCGATGTTTTCGGTTCCGATGTAATTCCCTTCCTGCGTCGCCGTCAGCAGCGGATGCAGCATCTTGATCGGCGCCTTGAACATCTCGACGAATTCGAGGATGCCCTGGTTGGCGCGGTTCAAGCCGCCGGAATAGCTGTAGGCGTCGGGGTCGTTCTGGGCAAAGGTTTCCAGCTTGCGGATGTCGACCTTGCCGACCAGCGAGGAGATGTCCTGGTTGTTTTCATCACCCGGCTCGGTCTTGGCGACCGCGATCTGCCGCAGCCGCGACGGCTGGATCTTGGCGACACGGAATTGCGAGATGTCGCCGCCGAACGATTCGAGCCGCTTGTAGCACCACGGGCTCATCAAGCCGTTGAGGCGGCGGCGCGGAATGCCGTATTTTTCCTCGAGCATCGGCCCGAGTGTTTCCGGGTCAAACAGGCTGAGCGGGCTTTCGAAGACGGGACTGAGTTCGTCGCCGGCCTTCAAGACATAAATGGGGTGAACTTCCATCAACGCCTTCAGGCGTTCGGCGAGCGATGACTTGCCGCCGCCGACGGGCCCGAGCAGATAGAGGATCTGCTTGCGCTCTTCGAGGCCTTGAGCGGCGTGCCGGAAGAATCCGACGATGCGCTCGATCGTTTCCTCCATGCCATAGAAGCCGGCAAAGGCCGGATAGGTGCGCATGGTGCGGTTCAAAAAAATACGGCCAAGGCGTTGGTCCCTGGCCGTGTCGATCATCTGAGGTTCGCCAATTGCCGCGAGCAACCGTTCGGCCGCATTCGCATATTTAAGCGGATCGCTTCGACACGATTCCAGATAGTCCGCCATCGACATGTCGCTCTGACTTCTGGCTTCGAAGGAGCGAGCAAACGCGTTGAACAGAGAATCGTTGTACATAGATTCATCTCCTCATGGTTCAGCTATAACGTAGGATGCGCTGGCCAAGTTCCAAGCCCCGGCAAGCCTCCTGCGTACCCAATCGCGAATCACCAACAGCAGATGTGATATCTGACACGCGACTGACTCCCTCACGCAATGCAATAGTCATGCTAAACGACTCGGGAGCTCAAGAATGTACTGGAATCCACTGAATCTGTAACCGGAGTGCAACATGCGGCATCCGGAGAAGTACTGGTTTTTCAGGTAGATGAACGAACCTGCAGAATTCGCGCGGTTGAACACGCGCCGCCGCAATGCTTGTCGATTCATTAATGCACGCCGCGCGCGGCGTCCGTTCAGCGCGTTGGACCATAACGGGCGATCGGAAATCCAGATCACTCCAGGCTGCGTCATCCTCGGCAGATCATCTCTCTGTTCGGTGTCGTTCGACGAATCCAAACGCGCGAATTCCGCTTCTCGGGCTTATGCCACTCACCACGACGGGTGACGTTTGCGTTCTCGTCGGCATGAACGCCGTCACGGCGGCGTTCATTGCGACTGTAATCAAGTCCCGAACGCGGCGAACCGATACAAGAGGCTCGCGCGCTAGTACTTTTGGATTAGTCCGGCGCAACCAATTCGCCGGTCCTCCTGAGTGCGGCGCAAAAACGAAACCCGCGTTGCGTCCAATTGGGTCAGGCGTGCCCCAGGTCATGGTCCGAATTGGACACCGGCCGGGATTTATTGTGCAAGGCACAATGCGGGCAAATCATGGGGCGCGAATGGGCGCATCGCCCAATATTTAGGCAAGCGGCTGCCAGCAGCACGGTTTTCCCGCCAACTGCCTGAAATTGAACGCAGCCGCGGCCGCCTGCGACCAATCAACAGATCGAAGCCGAACCTTGGCGGCGCCTGGCGCCGCACCGCTTCCGTGCGGACGGTCGGTGTGTCACGCATTTAGGACGATCATGAAGCGTATCTTCCTGTGTACCCTCACGCTGGCCGCGATGGCCTCGCTTGCCGGCCCCGGCCATGCCCAGGACGGCGTCGACAAGGCAAGAGCTGCCGCCTTCGACAACAGGATGTTCGCCGGCCCCCTCGGTCAAAAGACCTATGCCTGCTTCGTCCGCCGCTATGACGCCAACCACTTGGCGCAGCATCCCAGGCAAAAAGTCAGCGCGATGAAGCTGCTGGTCACCGCCGAAAATCCGCCGGAAGAGAAGATCACCAATTACTCCTTCCGCATCGGCGTCAAATACCGGCATCGGCCGGGCAATTTCGACTCCAGCGGCTATTGCAACCATGTCGTCGCCGAGGACAAAGGCAACGAGATCCGCTTCGGCTGCGGCATCGATTGCGACGGCGGCGGCATCGATGTCGCGATGAAGGACGACAAATCCGCCATCATCCGGCTGGAGCGGATCAGGATCTGGGAGCGCAGCAAGCCCGACGACGATGCCAGCAATGATCTGGTAGCCGGCGCCGACGACAAGATTTTCCGGGTCGATCGCGCCGATCTGCGCGAATGTGCCGAGCTGGTGACCGACCGCAAGGAACTCGCGGCGCTCAGGCATAAGTGACAGCTTTAAGGCAATCGAGTTGGAGGACGCCATGCATCGACGCAGCATCTTGTGGGCCGCGGCGTCCGCTTTCGGCGCCGCCTTTGCCGCCTCGCGCGCCAGCGCGGCCACCGAGGCGCCGCCGACGAAAAAACTGAAAGTGGTCTATCACCTCAACGACCTCGACAAGGTCAGCTCTGTCGTCGGCAACATCCAGAACCATCTCGACGGCGTCGGCGGGCCCGACAACGTCACCATCGCTCTGGTCGTTCACGGCCAGGCGCTGCGCGCGTTCCACGCGTCCGCGGCCAATCCCGATCTGACACGGCATATCGGCCAGTTCGCCAAGGCCGGAATTGAACTCGCCGTCTGCGGCAACACCATGAAATCTCAGAAAGTCGGCCTCGCCGATCTCCTGCCGGGCTTCATTTCCGCCGACCAGGGCGGCGTGGTGCGCATCGCCGAGTTGCAATCGCAGGGCTATCTCTATCTGCGACCCTGATCGCAGTCTGCGATCGTGATCGCGGCGTCCGCTTTCCCGTCACAAAATTGTGCTGGATTTCGTCAACTCCCCGGGCGCTCATCCCGGGGATCGAACGGATGCAGGCGGCGTTATCCCACCGGATACACCCATTCCGACCGGCAGCCATTCCATCCACTTGCCACCCACTTGCCATCCACGTGTTGACATTCCCGCCTCGCACCCGAAAGCTGCCGGGGAACCCGAAAACCGACGACCGGACAGAACAGGCATCATGAATCCCGTCAAAGCACTCGAAAACCACGGTCAGGCCGTCTGGCTAGATTTCCTCGCCCGCGGCTTCGTCGCCAAAGGCGATCTGAAGAATTTGATCGACACCGACGGCGTCAAAGGCGTGACCTCGAACCCCGCGATCTTCGAGAAAGCCATCGGCAGTTCGGACGAATATGACGGCGCGATCGGCCAGGCGCTGAAAAAGGGCGACCGCCCGGTCGCCGACCTGTTCGAACATGTCGCCATTGAAGACATCCAGAACGCCGCTGACGTGTTGCGGCCGGTCTACGACCGGCTGAAGGGCGAGGACGGTTTCGTCAGCCTCGAGGTCTCGCCCTATCTGGCGATGGACACCAAAGGCACCATCGCCGAGGCCGAGCGGCTGTGGAAGGACGTCAAGCGCAGAAATTTGATGGTGAAGGTGCCGGCGACGCCGGAAGGCCTGCCTGCGATCGAACATTTGATCGGCGAAGGCATCAGCATCAACATCACGCTGCTGTTCTCGCAAAAGGTCTATCGCCAGGTGGCGGAAGCCTATCTCGACGGGCTGGAGAAACTCGTCGCCGGCGGTGGCGATCCCTCGCGTGTGGCCAGTGTCGCCAGCTTCTTCGTCAGCCGGATCGACAGCGCCGTCGACAAGCAGCTCGACGACAAGATCGCAAAGGCCAACGACCCCAGCGAAAAGGAACGCCTGAGCGCGCTCAAGGGCAAGGTCGCGATCGCGAACGCCAAGATGGCCTATCAGGACTACAAGGGGCTGTTTTCGGGCGCACGCTGGGACAAGCTCAAGGCCAAGGGCGGAAAGCCGCAGCGGCTGCTGTGGGCTTCGACCGGCACCAAGAACAAGGACTACAGCGACGTCCTTTATGTCGAGGAACTGATCGGCCCCAACACCATCAACACGGTGCCGCCGGCGACGCTCGACGCGTTCCGCGATCACGGCACGCCGCGCGACAGCCTTGAGGAAGATATCGAGGACGCGCGCCGCGTGCTGGAAGAGCTGGAAAAATCCGGCATCTCGCTCGATGCGATCACCACCGAGCTGGTCAAGGATGGCGTCAAGCAATTCGCCGACGCCGCCGACAAGCTCTACGGCGCCGTAGCGCACAAGCGCGCGGCTTCGCTTGGCGGCGGGATCGACAAGCAGCACCTCGTGCTCGGCGACGGCATCAAGAAAGCCGTGGAGAAGAGCACCGAGGACTGGCGGGCGTCAGCAAAAATCCGACGGCTCTGGCACAAGGACAAATCGGTCTGGAGCAATGACGACGAGAACAAATGGCTGGGTTGGCTGAACAGCCCGGCTGCCGCTGACGTCGCCGACTACGAGGATTTTGCCAGGCGCGTGAAGGGGCAGAACTTTTCCGACGCTGTCGTGCTCGGCATGGGCGGATCGAGCCTCGGTCCCGAAGTGCTGGCGGAAACCTTCCCGAAAAAGTCGGGCTTCCCGAAATTGCACGTGCTCGACTCCACCGACCCCGCGCAGGTGCGCGCGATGGAGAAGAAGGTCGACCTGGCAAAAACCCTGTTCATCGTCTCCAGCAAATCCGGCGGCACCACCGAGCCGAATGCGATGAAGGATTATTTCTTCGATCGCGTTTCCAGGACCATCGGCGCTGACAAGGCCGGCCATCGCTTCATCGCGGTGACCGACCCCGGCTCGTCGCTGGAGAAGGTCGCGACCAAGCAGGGTTTCGCGCGCATTTTCTACGGCGATCCATCGATCGGCGGACGTTACTCGGTGCTGTCACCGTTCGGGCTGGTGCCGGCGGCTGCCGCCGGCATCGATGTCAAAAGCCTGATCAAGCACACGCTGGCGATGGTGCGCTCCTGCGGCGCCGACGTGCCGCCGCACGAAAACCCCGGCGTGCAGCTTGGGCTTGCGCTCGGACTCGCCGGGCTCGAAGGCCGCGACAAGGTGACGATATCCTCGTCGAAGAAGATCGCCGATTTCGGCGCCTGGGCCGAGCAATTGATCGCGGAGTCCACCGGCAAGGACGGCAAAGGCCTGATCCCGATCGACGGCGAACCGCTCGCCGATCCCGCCGTCTATGGCGACGATCGCTTCTTCATCGATATCCGAACCGAGGGCGAAGCCGATTCGGCGCACGACGACAAGCTTGCCGCCCTCGAGGCCGCCGGGCATCCGGTGGTGCGCATCGTGCTGAAATCGATCGACCATATCGGCCAGGAGTTCTTCCGCTTCGAGATGGCCACGGCCGTCGCCGGCGCTATCCTCGGCATCAACCCGTTCAACCAGCCTGATGTCGAGGCGGCCAAGATCAAGACGCGCGAACTGACCGCGGCGTTCGAGAAAACCGGTGCACTGCCGGCGGAACGGCCGGTGGTCGCGACAGCCGAGGCCGACATCTACACCGACGAAGCCAATGCCGCCGCGCTGCGCAAGGCCGGCGCCAATGGCACTTTGGAATCCTGGATCAAGGCACATCTGACGCGTCCCGGCAGCGGCGACTATTTTGCGCTGCTGGCCTATATCGGGCGCGACGGCGCTTCGATCGACACGCTGCAGAAGATGCGGCTGGCGGTACGTGACGTCAGGCAGGTAGCGACCTGCGCCGAATTCGGTCCGCGCTTCCTGCATTCGACCGGCCAGGCCTACAAGGGTGGGCCCGACAGCGGCGTGTTCCTGCAGATCACCGCCGACGATGCCAAGGACCTGGCCGTGCCCGGCCAGAAGGCGAGTTTCGGCGTCGTCAAGGCAGCCCAGGCGCGCGGCGACTTCGACGTGCTGACCGAACGCGGCCGGCGCGCATTGCGGGTTCATCTCAAGGGCGACCTCAAGCCGGCGCTTGCCGCGCTGGATGCCGCGATATCAGAAGCGCTCAATTAGGGAAGTATTGGCATGCAGCTTGGCATGATCGGCCTCGGCCGGATGGGCGGCAACATCGTGCGGCGGCTGATGAGGAACGGCCACACGTCGGTAGTCTACGACAAGGACGCCAAGGCCGTCGCCGCGCTGGCGGCCGAAGGCGCTGCCGGCGCCGACACGCTGGAAGCTTTCGTGGCGAAACTGGAGAAGCCGCGCACCGCCTGGGTGATGCTGCCGGCCGGCAAAATCACCGAGGCCACCATCGAAGCACTCGCAAAACTGATGGAGCCCGGTGACGTCATCATCGACGGCGGCAACACGTTCTGGCAGGACGACGTCCGCCGCGGCAAGACTCTGAAAGAGCGCGGGCTGCATTATGTCGACGTCGGCACCAGCGGCGGCGTCTGGGGCATCGAGCGCGGCTATTGCATGATGATCGGCGGCGACAAGGCTGTGGTCGATCGGCTCGATCCGATCTTCAAGACGCTGGCGCCGGGGATCGGCGACATTCCGCGCACCGGCGGCCGCGACGGCCGCGATCAGCGCATCGAGCAAGGCTATATCCATGCCGGCCCCAGCGGCGCCGGGCACTTCGTCAAGATGATCCATAACGGCATCGAGTATGGGCTGATGCAGGCCTATGCCGAGGGTTTTGATATCCTGAAGAACGCCAATATCGAGGCGCTGCCGGCGGAGCATCGGTTTGATCTCGACATCGCCGATATCGCCGAGGTGTGGCGGCGCGGCAGCGTGATCCCCTCCTGGCTGCTCGATCTCACCTCGTCAGCGCTCGCGGAAAATCACACGCTCGACAACTATTCCGGCCATGTCGAAGATTCCGGCGAAGGCCGCTGGACCGTCAATGCCGCGATCGACGAGGCGGTGCCGGCCGAGGTGCTGACGGCGGCGCTCTATGCGCGCTTCCGCTCGCGCAAGGATCACACATTCGCGGAGAAGATCCTTTCCGCGATGCGCGCAGGCTTCGGCGGTCACAAGGAGCCGCCGAAGAAGCCGGGCTCGAAGGCTTAACGCCCATGGCGGTCGGCAAACTGGCGCAGACGAAACCCGATCCCTGCTCCTTCGTCATCTTTGGCGTCACCGGCGATCTCGCGCATCGGCTGGTGATCCCGGCCCTCTACAATCTGGCAGCAGCCGATCTGCTGCCGGAAAATTTCTGCGTCGTCGGCATTGCCCGCAAGGGCATGACCAGCGACCAGTTGCGCGACAGCCTGATGAAGGGCCTGCATCAATTCGCCACGCGCCAAGTGGACGAGGAGATCGCGATGCGCCTGCTCGCATGCGTCACTTGCATCGAGGCTGACCCGCGGGATCCCGCCTCATTCGACGCCATGAGCGAGCAGCTCGACAAATTGGAAGTCGCGCGAAACACCCAAGGCAATCGCCTGTTCTATCTCGCGACGCCGCCGAGCGCCTTCCTGCCGATCAGCCGCGAACTCGGCCGCACCGGCATGCTGGTCGAGAACGGCACATGGCGGCGGCTGGTGGTCGAAAAGCCGTTCGGCACCGATCTGGCATCGGCAAGAGAGCTCAACAGCGAACTCCTGAAGCTGGTCGAAGAACATCAGATCTACCGGATCGATCATTATCTCGGCAAGGAGACCGTCCAGAACATCCTGGTGCTGCGCTTCGCCAACGGCATGTTCGAGCCGATCTGGAACCGCAATCACATCGACCACATCCAGATCACGGTCGATGAAAAACTCGGCGTCGGTCATCGTGGCAGCTTCTATGACGCCACCGGCGCGTTGCGCGACATGGTGCCGAACCATCTGTTTCAACTGCTGTCGCTGGTCGCGATGGAGCCGCCATCGAAATTCGACGCGCATTCGGTGCGCTCGGAAAAGGCCGACGTGCTGGCCGCGATCCAGACCCAGAGCGAGCAGGAGGCGCTGCACAATTCGGTGCGCGGGCAATATCGCGCCGGCATGGTCGGCGACACCGAGATCGAGGACTATCGCAGGACCGCCGACGTCAAACCCGCCAGCACCACGGAAACCTATGCCGCGCTGAAACTGACCATCGACAATTGGCGCTGGGCCGGCGTTCCCTTTTATCTGCGCACCGGCAAGGCGCTCGGCATCAAGCGCACCGAGATCGCCATCAAGTTGAAGCAGGCGCCGTTCGCGATGTTCCGCGACACGCCGGTGGACCGGCTCTCGCAGAATTACCTGATCATCTCGACCGAACCGACCGAAGGCATCGCGCTGCAGTTCAACACCAAGGTGCCGGGCCCGACCATCAATATCGACGGCGTCGAGATGAAGTTTCGCTACAAGGATTATTTCAAGGCCGAGCCATCGACCGGCTATGAGACCCTGATCTACGACTGTATGATCGGCGACAACATCCTGTTTCAGCGCGCCGACAGCGTCGAGGCCGGCTGGCGCGCGGTGCAGCCATTTCTCGACGCCTGGAAGAACGCCGGCGGCAAGGGGCTCAAGGTCTATGAGCCCGGCAGCGAGGGTCCGGAGGAAGCCAACGATCTGCTGGAGCGAGACGGCCGCAGCTGGCGCAAGCTCAGTTAGAGATGATGTCGAACGACAATCGCCATGTGACGTCAGTTGCCGATCCAGCCGCGATGGCCGAGGCCGCCGCAGAGCGCGTCATCGCGCGGATATCGGAGAACCCCGGCCGCGTCGCGATCTGCCTGACCGGCGGATCGAGCCCGAAACAGCTCTATCAATTGCTCGGCACCGACCCCTGGCGAAGCCGGATTCCGTGGCAACGCGTGCACTGGTTCATCGGCGACGAACGTTTCGTGCCCGCGGATGATCCCCTCAACAACATGCACGTGGCACGGAAGACCTTTCTGGACCGATGCGCGCCGGCATCCAACATCCATCCAATCCCGACGAGTACGGCCGATCCCACCGATCCCGATCTCGGTGCGGCGCTTTACGAGGGCGAACTGAAAGCGTTCTATGGCGCAGACGACCTCGACCCTGCCCGGCCGCTGTTCGATCTCGTGCTGATGGGCGTCGGGCCCGACGGCCATACCGCGTCGCTGTTTCCCGGCGATCCCTTGCTCGACGAGGTCAGGCGTTGGGTGGTCGGCGTCCACAAAGCCAATGTCGAACCGTTCGTCCCGCGCATCACGCTCACGCTGCCGACGCTGGCTTGCTGCCGCGAAATGCTGTTCGAGGTCGCAGGATCAGACAAACGCGCGATCTTGACGCGCGTGTTCGCAGGCGAGAACCTGCCGGCGAACCGCGCGCGATCCAGCGGCGCGACGATCTGGCTGGTGGATCAGGCGGCATTGCCGGAGAATTTTCGTGCGTGATGCGACAAGCCCCTGCGCGCTGGTAGTGATGGGCGTCTCCGGCTCGGGCAAGAGCACCATCGCGGACCGCCTGGCCGCGCGGCTGGGCTGGCGCTACGAGGATGCGGACAAATTTCACCCGCCCGCCAATGTCGCGAAGATGAGCGCGGGCCAGCCGCTGACGGATGACGACCGCTGGCCCTGGCTGCAGGCGATTGCCGACGAGATCGACCGCCTCTCGGCGGCCGGACAACGCGCTGTTGTCGCCTGTTCGGCGCTCAAGCGCAGCTATCGCGACATTCTCGTGCATGGACGCGATGATATCCGCATCGTCTTCCTGAACGGGACGCAGGACCTGATCGCGGACCGGTTAGCTGCCCGCAAGGGGCATTTCATGCCGCCGGGACTGCTCGCCAGCCAGTTCAAAACGCTGGAGCCACCGCAGCCAGGCGAACGGCCCATTGCGGTGTCGATCGCCGCGCCGATTGAGACCATCGTCGACGACATTATCAGTCAATTGAAAGTGCCCTCATGAGCCGCATTGCGCTTGTCGTTTCCGATGTGGATGGCACGCTGTTGACCAAGGACAAGATCCTCACCGACGACGCACAGAACGCCGTGCGGGCGCTGCACGCCGCCGGCATCGGCTTCACCATCGTCTCCAGCCGCCCTACGATCGGCATGGGCTTTCTGATCGAACCACTTGCGATCACGCTGCCGGTCGGCGCCTTCAACGGCAGCTCGATCGTCAATGCGAAGTTGCAGCCGATTGAACAGCATCTGATCGCGCCAGCGGTGGCGCAACGCAGCCTCGATGTGCTCAATGAATTCGGCGTCGATATCTGGCTGTTCAGCAACGAGCGCTGGTACACGCGCAATCCCGACGGCGAATACGTTTCGCACGAGAAGCGGGCAATCAAGGCCGATCCGACCATCATCGCGGATTTCACGCCGCATCTGTCCGAGGCCTGCAAGATCGTCGGCGCCAGCTCGGACGCAGCGCTGCTGGCGCGCTGCGAAGCGGCAATGCAGCAGGCGGTGGGCGCAGAGGCCACCGCGGTTCGCTCGCAGACCTATTACCTCGATGTCACCCCCGCGGGCCACGACAAAGGCACGTTCGTCGAGAACATCGCGAAACGGCTCGGCATTGCGACCGACGCCGTCGCCACCATCGGCGACATGCAGAACGACCTACCGATGTTTGCACGAAGCGGCATGTCGTTCGCGATGGGCAACGCGGCCGATGACATCAAGCAGCGCGCGACGCATGTCACCGATACCAACGAACGGGACGGTTTTGCCCGCGCGATGGAGACGATTCTAAAGGTCGGCTAGCCGACCGTCTCTTATCGTCGCTGTGAGAGTGCGAAATCAAGCACGTCTCAAGAATAAATCCATAAGTCGCCAAAGCTTTCGCCCGGAAAATCCGCTTTATTGCATTGGTCGCCCCGGTTTTCGGGGGTTGCCGATACCCCACACCATTTCCGCCAACGGGTGTGAATCGGCAGGCGCGAGCCGGTATTCATCCAGAGGTACGCAGGCACCCAGCCCCGCCTGCAGCCGTGCGACTGGATGCCGGCTCGCGCGACGTTGATTTAGGGACAGCGCTACTTCGACCGCTGCATCGCCGGCTTCTCGGTCGTCTGCTTCGCCGCGCTGAGGTTATGGGCGGTGTTGATCAGCGCGATATGCGTCAACGCTTGCGGGAAATTGCCGGTCTGGCGGCCAGCGCCGGTATCGAACTCCTCAGCCAACAGGCCGACATCATTGGCAATCGCGACCACGCGCTCGAACAACGCCCGCGCCTTGTCGAGTTCTCCCGTCAGCACATAGGCATCGGCGAGCCAGAGGCTGCAGGCCAGGAATGCACCTTCCGCCGGCTGCTGCTCGACTTCACGGGGGTCATGCCGCAACACGAAGCCGTCCCGCATCAGGTGTTTCTCGATTGCGACCAGCGTGCCCCGCACGCGGGGATCCGTTGGTTCCAGGAATCCGACCGAGGGCAGCAACAGGATGCTGGCATCCAGCATTTTCGAACCGTAGGATTCGACGAACGCGTTCAGCTCGCGATCAAAACCCTTTTCGCAGACGTCGCGATGAATGGTGTCGCGCAGCGTCCGCCACTTTTCCAGTGGCGCCTTGAAGCCGAATTTTTCGACGCTCTTGATGCCACGGTCGAAGGCGACCCAGCACATCACCTTGGACGAGACATAGTGCTTGCCGTCGCCGCGGCGCTCCCAGATGCCGTGATCCGGCTGATCCCATTGTTTGGCGAGATGCTCAAGCACCGTGCATTCCAGCGCCCAGCTTCCTTCATAGAGTTCGAGCTTGGCTATTCGCCACTGATGGAAGGCGTCGATCAGCTCGCCATAGACATCGAGTTGCAGCTGCGCATGCGCGGCGTTGCCGACCCGGACCGGCTGCGCGCCCTGATATCCCGGGAGCCAGCCCGCCTCCCATTCCAGCAGCCGCCGCTCCCCCATGATGCCGTACATGATCTGCATGTTGGCCGGCGATCCCGCCACCGCGCGCAACAGCCAATTGTGCCAGGCGAGGGCTTCCTCGGTATAGCCCGAGTTTATCAGCGCCAGCAGCGTAAAGGTGGCATCGCGCAGCCAGCAGAAGCGATAATCCCAGTTGCGTGCGCCGCCGAGCTTTTCCGGCAGCGAGGTGGTGGGCGCCGCAACAATGCCGCCGGTCGGCGCATAGGTCAGCGCCTTGAGCGTGATCAGCGAGCGCATCACGAGATCGCGATGTTCACCTTCGTAGCTGCAGCGCGCGCTCCAGTCGCTCCAGAACGCCTCCGTTTCCTGCAAAGCGACCGCGGGATCGATCGGCGCGGGTACCGGCAGGTGCGAGGGCCCGTAGGTGAGGACGAAGGGCACGGTATCGCCCTCGCCTACCTCAAACTCCGCCACCGTGGTCAGGTCCTCGCCGCGGGTCTCGACCGGCGTTCGCAGCACGATCATGTCAGGCCCGCAAATCGCGAGCAGACCCGAGCCGTCGTCGGTTTTCCTGACCCAGGGAATATCGATGCCAAAGCCAAAGCGGATCACCAGTTGCATCCGCAGCCTGACCCGGCCGCTGACCCCGCGCACCAGCCGCACCACGTCGGACGCATTGCCGCGCGGCGGCATGAAATCGATCAGGTCGATCACGCCATTGGCGGTCTCAAACCGCGTCTCCAGGATCAGCGTGTTGCCCCGGTAGCGGCGTGACGTGTTGGTGATCTCTTCTGCGGGCGCGATCAGCCAGCGGCCATGCTTGTGGGTGCCGAGCAGCGCGGCAAAGCAGGCGTCGGAATCGAACGCCGGCCAACACAGCCAGTCGATCGAGCCGTCACGACCTACCAGCGCCGCGGTCTCGCAATCGCCGATCAATCCGTAGTCTTCTATCCTGCACGACAAGGCTTGCTACCACCTGGATCGGACCTATTCGCGCGACCGCTCGCGTGTCGCGGCCTTCAGCGCGGCAACGTCGATCGTGGACGCGATCTGCTCGAGCGGCACCGGCAGCCGGCGGCGCCAGTTCGGGTGTTCGTCGACCGTGCCGGGAATATTGGGCTGGTCCACCAGACCCAAAAAATCCTCCAGCGCGATCGCGAGCAGCCGTGATGGAGTCCGCGCGAGGAAATTTGCCACCGAGTAGAGGTCGTTCTTGTCGATGCCGTTGTGGCGCAGCACGTCGTCCAGCATCGCCAGCGCATGCCATCGCGCATCATCGCTTTCGCCGGGATCGATGCCGAGCGCACGCTTGGTCTTGAGGTCGCCGAACGAGCGCCAGCCGGCATAGGTCGACAGATCGTGGGTATTGAAAGTGACCAGCGCGTTGGCGAGGTAGTGATCGAGGCTTTTGAACGCGCCGTGATCGTCGCGCTCGAACATCATCACCAGATAGGACCAGATGCCCCACCCGGCAATCTGGTCGCGAAAACCCTCCGGCACGGTGCCGAGGTCTTCGCCGATCACGACGCAGCGCTGCGCGATGCTTTCCTGCGCGGTTGCGGCCAGTAACGCCTCGAACGGCATCGGCACATAGACGCCGTCGGCGGCGCTGAAGCCTTGCGGCACCAGATAAAGCCGCTTCAAACCCAATACATGGTCGAGCCGGATCGCGCCGGCGTGCCGCATCGAGGCGCGCAGCATTTCGCGATAGGGCGCGAACGATTGGAGCTCCAGCCCGGTCGCGTTGAAGCCGGCAAGGCCCCAGCTCTGGCCGGCGGTGTTGAGCGGATCGGGCGGCGCGCCGACGCCGAGATGCCGCGAGATCGCCACCTGTTCGTTCCACGCATCGAAGCCGTCGGCTTGCACGCCGACGGCGACGTCGAGATAGAGCCCTACCCTCATGCCGAGCTCAAGCGCGCGGTCTTTCGCAGCCGCCAATTGTCGGTCGGCCGTCCATTGCACGAACTCGACAAACGCGATTTCGGCCGCGTCCGGACCCTTGCGTAGCTCAGCGCATTTGACGTCGTCCGGTTGCCGCCATTCGTCCGGCCATTCCCACCAGGGCTTTTTGAATTTGTGCCGGAGCGTCTCGAAGCAGGCGAAGTGCGACAATAGCGAGCCGCGCTCGGCGCGAAATTTTTCGAACTCCTGCCTGCGCCCTTGTGTCGCATCGGCTTCGAAGGCGGCGAATGCCGATCGCAGTGCGCGCCATTTCAATCCGGCGACAGCGACATAGTCGATCATTTCGCCTTCTCTGGCCCGCGCCAGCGCATCCCTTGTCCCGGCGTCGATGCGGAATTCCGGGATGTTCTCGACATCGACATAGAGCGGGTTGAGAAACAGCCGGCTGTTCGGCGAATACGGACTGCAATCACCCGGACGATCGTCGAACAGGGCATGCAGCGGATTGAGGCCGACGCCATCGGCGCCCAGATGGTTCGCGAGTTCGATCAGGCCTTTGAGGTCGGTGAAGTCGCCGATCCCCCAATTGCGCGCCGAGCGGACGCCGTAAAGCTGGACCGCGAGCAGCCAGCAGCGGTCGAAATCGCCGCCAAAAGCCCTTGGCGGCGCCGATAGCAGCGGCACATCTTCGGTGGTGGATGCGGCATCGGTCAGCTGCAGCCGATGGACGCCCAGCGGCAGATCCAGCGGCCAGGCAATGACGCGATCGACGGCCTCGCCTTCTGCGATAACCTTGTGATTGGCCACGATTTTCCATCGAACCGGGAGCCTTGCGGCAGCCGAAAGCTCGGTCCGCGCAGGCAGCCCGGACCGCACCACGACCGGGCCGCCGATGAACGGGCCCGGGGTCTGCGGCGGCAAGGCATCGAGGATAATTTTGAGGGCGGCCGTATCAGTCACACGGCGGTGACCCTGACCGTCCACGAATTCGGTCTGGATTCCCTGGCTGTTAGCTTGAGCGAAAAGGTCCATTCGGCACGCGGTTTGCACGCAAACGTCTCAGAGGCGTCGCGAAATTGTCCAAATACAGGAAGGGGATAGACGGTGTCTAACGCTCAGCCCCTTGATCGGTTCCAGGGGAACCAAAGTCGGCCGAGCGGCTTTTTACATATGTTCGGAACGTCTCCTTTCTCGCAAGTGAAACGGGGGCGTCGTTTCCATGGCTATGGCATCACCGTGAACAAAAAAGTCCAAACCGGCGAAAGCTCCAAGGCCGGCGTCTCCTACCGATTCGATGCTGCCGATCCGCTGAATGACGGCGGCAGCTTTGCGATCGATGCAAGCGAGGTGCCAGCCGTAGAGTCTAGCGACGATGAGCTTTGGTACAAGGATGCCATTATCTATCAGCTCCACGTCAAGGCCTTTGCCGACAGCAACAATGACGGCATCGGCGATTTCGCAGGACTGACGGAGAAGCTGGGTTACCTGCAGGACCTTGGCGTCACCACGCTGTGGCTGTTGCCGTTCTACCCCTCACCCGGGCGTGATGACGGCTACGACATCGCCGACTATGGCGACATCAATCCCGATTTCGGGACGATGAAGGATTTCAGGCGCTTCATCCAGGAAGCCAAGCGGCGCGGCCTGCGCGTCATCACCGAGCTCGTCGTCAATCACACCTCCGACCAGCACGACTGGTTCAAGCGCGCCCGGCGCAGCGGCCCGGATTCGAGCGCGCGCAACTGGTATGTCTGGAGCGATACCGACCAGAAATACCAGGGCACGCGGATCATCTTCACCGATACCGAGAAGTCGAACTGGACCTGGGACCCGGAAGCCGGCCAGTTCTACTGGCATCGCTTCTTCGCGCACCAGCCGGATCTCAATTTCGACAATCCGCGCGTGGTCAGTGCGCTGGTAAAGGTGATGAAGCGCTGGCTCGATACCGGCGTCGACGGTTTCCGCCTCGATGCCATTCCCTATCTGTGCGAGCGCGACGGCACCAACAACGAGAACCTGCCCGAGACCCACGCCATCATCAAGCGGCTGCGCATCGAGCTCGACGCCTATGCCAAAGGCAAGGTGTTGCTGGCGGAGGCCAACCAATGGCCCGAGGACGTGCAGGAATATTTCGGCCGCAGCGATGAATGCCACATGGCCTATCACTTCCCGCTGATGCCGCGCATCTACATGGCGATCGCCCAGGAAGACCGCTTTCCGATCACCGACATCCTGCGGCAGACGCCTGACATTCCGAGCAATTGCCAATGGGCGCTGTTCCTGCGCAACCATGACGAGCTGACGCTGGAAATGGTCACCGACGTCGAGCGCGATTATTTGTGGTCGACCTACGCCAACGACCCCCGCGCGCGCATCAATGTCGGCATCCGCCGGCGCCTGGCGCCGCTGATGGACAATGACCGGCGCAAGATCGAGCTGATGAACTCGCTGCTGCTGTCGTTTCCGGGCACGCCGATCATCTATTACGGCGACGAAATCGGCATGGGCGACAACATCTATCTTGGCGACCGCAACGGCGTGCGCACGCCGATGCAATGGACGCCGGACCGCAATGGCGGCTTCTCCCGCGCCGATCCGGCGCGGCTTTATGCACCCACCATCATGGATCCCGTCTACGGTTATGAATCCGTCAACGTGGAGGCGCAGTCGCGCAGCCTGTCGTCGCTGCTGTCAGCCACCAAACGGCTGATCGCGGTCCGCAAATCGACACTGGCTTTCGGCCGCGGCACCATGACGTTCATCCGCCCGGAAAACCGCTCGGTGCTGTGCTATGTGCGCCAGTATGAGGACGAGGCCATTCTCTGCGTCGCCAATTTGTCGCGCTCCGCACAGGCCACCGAACTAGATCTCTCCCCGTGGAAGGACCGGATTCCCCTGGAGATGCTCGGCCGCACGCGCTTCCCCGCGATCGGCGAACTGCCCTACATGATCACGCTGGCGCCGTACGGCTTCTACTGGTTCGAGCTGCAGGAGCGCGACAAGTCCGAGCCGGTGGTGCAGCGTGCGGTGCCCGAATTCGAAACGCTGGTGGTGCCGCTGGGCGCGACCTGGGTGTCGCTGGCGCGCACCCGCGGCGTGTTCGAACGCGACGTGCTGCCCGGGCATCTGGCGCGGACGCGCTGGTACCCGGAGCGATCGGCCAAGGCCATCCAGCCGACGCTGATTTCGGCGATCCCGTTCTGCGATATCGGCGATAACAGGCCATGGCTCGCCTTCTTCAAGTCGACGCAACGCGGCGTCACCACGCGCTACGTGCTGCCGTTGCAGATCGAATGGGTGCGCTTCGACCGCGAGCGCTATAACCCGCGCGCGCTGGCCGCCGTGCGTCAGGGCGCCCGTGAAGGAACATTGCTCGACGTCGCCAACGACCAGATTTTCATCGCGATCTTGCTGCGAAACCTCAAGGAGTCGCTACTCGTCGACGAAAGCGAGCAGGGTTTGAAGCTGGAATTCCGGCCGACCAGCCGTTTCTCCGATAAGGCGATCAAGCAGCCCGAACACATCCGCACGATCGAGACCGAGCGGGTCGACAGTACTGCGCAGGTGGATGACGATTATGTCGTCAAGATCTACCGCACGCTGCAGGCCGGCATCAGTCCCGAGATCGAGATGGGCCGTTTTCTGACCGAGATCGCCGGCTATGCCAACACGCCGGCGCTGCTCGGCAGCGTCGAACTGATTGACGGCGACGAACGAAACGCTATCGGCGTCCTGCATGCTTTCGTCGCCAACCAGGGCGACGCCTGGACCGTGACCGCCGCCTATCTCGACCGCTTCGTCGACGAGCAGCGCCTGCTGGCGGCAAGCGAGCGTGTCAGGGAAAGCGAGGATCAGGTCTCTTTTCTGCGCTACATGTCGCAGGCCGGCCGGCGCGTCGCCGAGATGCATGTCGCACTGGCAAGCAATAATGAGCTTTCCGACTTCGTGCCGGAGCCCATCAAGCACGAGGATGTCCAGCGCTGGTTCGGCGACACCCTGGCCCGCGTCGAGCGCGTCTTCGACACGCTGAAGCAGCGACGCGATACGCTGAAAGAGGTGGATCGTCCGCTGGTCGATCAGCTATTGGCCCAGCAATCCGGCCTGCCCGATCGGCTGAAGGCGCTGTTGCCGCAAGAAAACGCCGGGCTCAATATCCGCCATCACGGCGACTTCCATCTTGGCCAGCTGCTGATCGTCAAGGACGACATCTTCATCGTCGATTTCGACGGCGATCCGCGGCGCTCCATCGCCGAGCGTCGGCGCAAGGCGCCCGCGGCGCGCGACGTCGCCAGCATGATCCGTTCGATCGATTATTCGACGACTGCAGCCCTTGAGCGGGCGCTCAAGGTGGCCCACGATGAAAACGGCAGGCTCGGGGCTGCGCTCGCGGAGTGGCGCAATCGGGCGACTGCCGCGTTCCTGGCCGCCTATCGCGAAGCCATGGTTAACAAGCGCCTTTGGCCAGCCGACCCTGAAGCTGCCGAGTCGATGCTCAACTTCTTCCTGCTGGAGAAGGCATGCTACGAGATCGAATATGAACTATCCTACCGGCCGGATTGGCTACGAACGGCCTTGACCGGAATGCTCCGTATTTTGCCGCAACAGTCGCTTGAGGCCTTATGACCAAGCTACCCGCCGAGGCCTATGCGATCATCCAGGGCAATCACACCGACCCCTTCCATTATCTCGGCCTTCATACCGAGGGCGACCGCAAGATCGTTCGTGCGTTCCTGCCGGAGGCCTCCAATGTCGAGGCAATCGGAGAACATGGTGAACGGGCGCCGCTGGCGCGGATCCATGATGCTGGGCTATTTGCCGGTGCGCTGCCGAACGGCTCTACGCGCTATCAGTTGCGCGCCCGGTTCGGCGACAAACTGGTCGACCTCGACGACCCCTACCGTTTTCCGCCTGTCCTGAGCGACTTCGACCTTTACCTGCTCGGCGAAGGCACCCATCAGCGCATCTACGACAAGCTCGGCGCCCATCCGATGACGCTGGAAGGCGTCGAGGGCGTGGCCTTTGTCGTGCTGGCGCCGAACGCCCGCGGCGTCAGCGTGGTCGGCGATTTCAACTACTGGAATCCGCGCCGGCACCCGATGCGGGTGCGTGGCGTCGGCTATTGGGAGCTGTTCATTCCCCACGCCAGCGTCGGCGACCACTACAAGTTCGACATCATCGAACCCAACGGACAGCATTTGCCGCTGAAGTCCGATCCGGTCGCCTTTGCCGCCGAAGTGCGTCCCAAGACCGCCTCGATCGTTTTCGACCAGGCCAATCTGCCGCGTCCGCGCCCGGCACCGGTTGGTATGAATGCGTTGAACGTGCCGATGTCGATTTACGAGGTTCATCTCGGTTCATGGCGGCGCAAGGGCAGCAACGATTGGCTGACCTACCGCGAACTCGCCGAGCAGCTTCCGGCCTATGTCAGGAATCTCGGATTTACCCATGTAGAACTTCTACCCATCAGCGAACATCCGTTCGACGGGTCGTGGGGCTATCAGCCGACCGGCATGTTTGCGCCAACCAGCCGGTTCGGCACGCCCGAGGATTTTGCCGCGCTGGTCGATGCCTTCCATCGCGAGGGCATTGCCGTGCTGCTCGACTGGGTGCCCGGACACTTCCCCGACGACCCCCATGGCCTCGGCCATTTCGACGGCACCGCATTGTACGAACACGCCAACCCCTTGCAGGGCCGCCATCTCGACTGGGGCACGCTGATCTACAATTACGGCCGCACCGAAGTGGTGAATTTCCTGGTGTCGAACGCGCTGTTCTGGCTGGAACGCTACGCCATCGACGGGCTGCGCGTCGATGCGGTCGCCTCGATGCTCTATCTCGACTACTCCAGGCCCGCCGGCGAATGGATTCCGAACCAGCTTGGCGGGCGGGAAAATCTCGAAGCCATCGGCTTTCTGCGCCGCTTCAACACCGAAGTGTTCGGACGCTTCCCGGACGCCACCACCGCGGCGGAGGAATCCACCGCATGGCCGCAAGTCTCCCGCCCGGTCGAATATGGCGGGCTTGGCTTCGGCTACAAGTGGAACATGGGCTGGATGCACGACACGCTGAAATATATCGGCAAGGATCCGATCCACCGCAAATTCCATCACGGCGACATCCTGTTCGGCCTGCAATATGCGTTCTCGGAAAACTTCATCCTGCCGCTGTCGCATGACGAAGTCGTGCACGGCAAACGCTCGATCCTGGGACGGATGCCCGGCGACGACTGGCAGCGTTTTGCGAATTTGCGCGCCTATTACAGCTTCATGTTCGGCCATCCCGGCAAGAAGCTGATGTTCATGGGCTGCGAATTCGGCCAGGAGCGCGAGTGGGATCACGATCACTCGCTGGATTGGCACCTGCTGCAACAGCCAAGGCATGCCGGCATCCACAGCCTGGTCCGCGACCTCAACCACCTCTATCGCACGGTGCCGGCGCTGCACGAGCTGGATTGCAGCCAGCCGGGCTTCGAATGGGTCATCACCCATGATTCCGGCGGCAACGTCTTTGCCTGGGTCCGCAAGGGCCTTGATCCGCGAGCGCGCTGCCTTGTGGTCGTGAACTTCTCGCCCAACGTCTACTATGATTACCGGGTACGCGTGCCGTTTGCCGGCAAATGGAAAGAAGTGTTCAATTCGGACTCCGCGCATTATGGCGGCAGCAATGTCGGCAATGTCGGCGAGGTCCGGACGCTGGAGGGCAACATCCCCGAACTCAACCTGACCATTCCGCCGCTGGCCGCGATCTTTCTCGTACCGGAAAGCTGACGCATGCGCCTGACCGCGGGAACGCCCTCACGTCTCGGCGCAAGCTGGGACGGAAGAGGCACCAATTTTGCGCTGTTCTCGGCCAACGCAGAGAAGGTCGAGCTTTGCCTGTTCGACGGCCAGGGCCGCCGCGAGCTCGAGCGCATTGAATTGCCCGAACGAACCGAGGATGTCTGGCACGGCTATCTCAACGACGTCTCGCCCGGGCAGCTCTACGGCTATCGGGTCCACGGGCCCTACCATCCCGAGCACGGGCACCGCTTCAACGCCAACAAGCTGCTGCTCGATCCCTATGCAAGGCGGCTGGCCGGCCGGCTGGTCTGGAGCGACGCGCATTTCGGCTATCGGGCCGGCAGTTCGCGCGAGGATCTCTCCTTCGACCGGCGCGACAACGCCCGCGGCATGCCCAAAGCGGTCGTCGTCGACGAGACCTTCAACTGGGGCCGCCGCGAGATGCGCCCCAACATTTCCTGGGAAGACACCATCATCTACGAGGCCCACGTCAAGGGCCTGACGCAGAAGCGCGACGACGTGCCGCCGGGCCTGCGCGGCACCTATAGCGGGCTCGCCTCGCCTGCGATGATCGATCACCTCAAGCGCCTTGGCGTCACCACCATCGACTTGCTGCCGGTCCACGGGCTGATCGACGACCGCGTGCTGGTCGAAAAGAAGCTGGTCAACTACTGGGGCTACAACACACTGGCGTTCTTCGCGCCCGAAGGGCGCTACGCGCAGGACAATCCGCTCGATGCGTTCCGCACCACGGTGGCGCGGCTGCACGATGCCGGCATCGAGGTGATGCTCGACGTCGTCTACAATCACACCGCCGAAGGCAATCATCTCGGCCCGACGCTGTCGTTTCGCGGCATCGACAACGCGTCCTATTACTGGCTCAAGCCGGACAATCGGCGCTTCTATGACGACTTCACCGGCTGCGGCAGTTCGGTCAATCTGACCCATCCGCGCGTGCTGCAAATGGTGATGGATTCACTGCGCTATTGGGTCGAGGTCTGCCACGTCGACGGCTTCCGCTTCGATCTCGCCACCACGCTGGCGCGCGGGCCGAACGGTTACGACCGCAACGCCGCCTTCCTCACCGCCGTGCGGCAGGATCCGGTGCTGGCAACCGTCAAACTGGTCGCCGAACCCTGGGATCTCGGTTTGGGCGGCTATCAGGTCGGCGCGTTCCCGTCGCAATGGTCGGAATGGAACGACCGATATCGCAGCGCGATGCGGCGCTACTGGAGCGGCGAAGGCAGCCTGATCGGCGAAATATCGAGCCGCATGACCGCTTCCTCCGACCTGTTTCACCATGACAATCGCGCCCCGCGCGCCGGCATCAATCACATCACCGTTCATGATGGCTTCACGCTGGCGGATCTGTTCAGCTACAACGAGAAGCACAACGAGGCCAATGGCGAAGACAACCGCGACGGCTCCAGCCACAACGACAGCAACAATTGCGGGCATGAAGGCCCGACCGATGACGCTGCGATCATTGCGTTACGCCGCCAGCTCCGCAAGAACCAGCTGGCGTGCCTGATGCTCGCGCAGGGTACGCCGCTGATGCTGGCCGGCGATGAAGTCGGCAACTCGCAAAGCGGCAACAACAACGCTTATTGCCAGGACAACGAGATCGGCTGGGTTGGTTGGGAAAACCTCGGCAAGGAAGGCGAGGACCTCACCGATTTCATCGGCCATTTGACCGGCCTGCGCCGGCGGTTCGGCCAGATCCGCTGCCAGCGCTGGCTCGACGGCCGTCGCGCCGACGGCTCCTACGGCGTGCTGTGGCTGACGCCGGCGGCCGAGGAAATGAAGGAATCCGACTGGAAGTTTCCGGAAGGACGATTCCTCGCCTATGTGCTCGGACCAATGGAACAAGGACAAGCGCCGATCTTTATCGTTCTGAACGCCGCCCCCGAAGAGATCGCATTCAAATTGCCCAAGATGAGCAACTACAAGAGCTGGCAGCGGGTGCTGAATACCACCGAAAACGCACAAGCGACGGCCGACTTCGCCGCGGGCGCCAACCTGAAGGCGCCGCCGCGCTCGGTGCTCGCCTTTGCGGGCTCAGCATGAATGACCGACAATTTGGCCCAAATCTGACGAAAGACGGCACGCGCTTTCGCCTGTGGGCGCCGGCGGCCAAGCGCGTCGATCTGCTGCTGCAACAACCCCATGCGATGCAGGGCGGCGACGGTGGATGGTTTTCCACCAATATCCCGGGCGCGAAATCGGGCGCCCGCTACAAATTCCGCATCGACGACGAGATCGATATCCCCGACCCCGCGGCCGATTTTCAGCCCGAGGACGTCTTCGGTCCGAGCGAGGTGATCGACCACGCCGCCTTTCCGTGGCGCGCGACGGAGTGGCGCGGGCGGCCCTGGCAGGAAGCCGTCATCCTCGAGGCTCATGTCGGAACCTTCACGCCGGACGGCAGCTATCGCGCCATGATCGGGAGGCTCGATCATCTCGTGCAGACCGGCATCACCGCGCTGGAATTGCTGCCGCTGGCGGACTTCGCCGGCAGCCGCAACTGGGGGTATGACGGCGTGCTGTGGTATGCGCCCGACAGCGCCTATGGCCGGCCTGAGGATCTCAAGGCGCTGATCGACGAGGCGCATCTGCGCGGCCTGATGGTGTTTCTCGACGTGGTCTATAACCATTTCGGCCCCGAGGGAAATTATCTCGGCCGTTACGCGCCGGGGTTCTTTACGGAGGCCCACACCCCGTGGGGCAGTGCGATCGATTACCGCGTGCCGCAAGTGCGCGCCTTCGCGATCGAGAATGCGCTGCATTGGCTGCGCGATTATCGCTTCGACGGATTGCGGCTGGATGCGGTGAACAGCATCGTCGAACCGGGTGGGCTCTCGCTGCTGCACGATCTCAGCATGGCTGTGGGCCAGCTCGCCGCGGCAACCGGTCGGCACATTCATCTGGTGCTGGAAAACGGCGACAACCGCGCCAGCATACTGGACGCTGCGCAGGACCCGCCGCGCGGCAAATATCGCGCGCAGTGGAACGATGATTATCATCACGCCTGGCGCGTGCTGATGACCCGCGAAAAGCAGGGTTATTATTGCGACTATCAGCGTTCGCCGCTGGACGACATCGCCAGATCGCTATCCTCAGGATTTGTCTACCAGGGCGAGGTGTCGGAATTTCGCGGCGGCACGCGCGGCGAACCGAGCGGCAAGCTCGCACCGACGGCTTTCATCAATTTCCTGCAGAACCACGACCAGATCGGCAACCGCGCCTTTGGCGACCGGCTCGAAGGCGTAGCGCGTCCGGAAGCCATCGAAGCGGCGCTCGCCGTCATGCTGTTGGCCCCTGCGATCCCGATGCTGTTCATGGGGGAGGAATGGGGCTCGAAAACACCCTTCCCATTCTTCTGTGATTTCAAGGGCGATCTTGCGGACGCGGTCCGCAAGGGCCGCCGCAGCGAATACGCCTGGGCCTACGCCGAATATGGCGACGAGGTCCCCGACGCGTTGGCGCCATCCACCTTCCAATCGGCTGTGCTCGACTGGAATGAACGCGCCGAGCCGGCGGCACAACGACGGCAGTCAACCGTGCAGCAGATGCTGGCGATCCGCAGGCGAGAGATCGTCCCTCGCCTCGCAGGCGCGGCGTTCGGCGAAGCAAAGGCCGCCGGCAATGGCCTGCTGACGGCCAGTTGGCGCATGGGCGATGGCGCCACGCTTCGTCTGCTCGCCAACCTGTCAGACCTGGAGATCGCCAATACATCGGGCGAATTCCAGGGAACCCTGATCTGGGGCAGCGAGTTGGGAGAACGCGTCCCGCCATGGTCGGTGCACTGGCGCATCGGATAGGAAAATGCCCCCGGCGATCCCGATCGCGACCTACCGCCTGCAGCTTTCGGCGGATTTCGATTTCGACGCGGCCGCTTCCGTCGTCCCGTATCTTGCGGCGCTCGGGATCACGCATCTCTACGCTTCGCCCTTCATGACGGCTCGCAAGGGCAGCACGCATGGTTACGACATCACCGATCACACAAGGTTCAATCCCGAGCTCGGCGGCGAAGCCGGCTTCGAGCGGTTGAGCGCGGCGCTGCGGAAATACGATCTCGGCCTGATCCTCGACTTCGTGCCCAATCATGTCGGGGTGCATTTCGCCGATAATCCATGGTGGCTGGACGTGCTGGAATGGGGCCAGACCTCGCCGCACGCGGCATCCTTCGATATCGACTGGGAACTGCTGCCGTATCGCGCGCGCGGCGGCGTGCTGCTGCCGATCATCGGTTCATCCTATGGTCAGGCGCTGGAAAGCGGCGAGATCGAACTGCGCTATGATGCCAACGAAGGCAGCTTCTCGGCATGGTATTTCGAGCATCGGCTGCCGATCGCACCCGAGCGCTACAGCGAAATCCTGCGAACCGTCGTCAGAGAAGCAGGCGCCGAAGATCGTCCAGCCGGCAAGGACATCCTCGCCCTCGCCGCGCGCTACCACGGGCTGCGCCGCCCCAACCGGAAGGAAGCCCCGGCGTTCAAGGCAGGGTTGCGGGCGATCGCCGGAAGCACTGCGGCCATCACGCACGGGATCGACGCCTATCGCGCCGGACCGGATCGTCCCGCCCAGACGCTGGCGCTGCACCACCTTCTCGAACGCCAGCATTACAAGCTCGGTCACTGGCGGCTTGCCTCCAGCGACATCAACTACCGCCGCTTCTTCGACGTCAATTCGCTCGCGGGATTGCGCGTCGAGGACGCCGGCACCTTTGAGGCCATCCATCAACTCGTCAGACGGCTGATCACGGAAGGAAAGCTGCAGGGCCTGCGGCTCGACCATATCGACGGCCTGCGCGATCCCGTCCAATATTTTCAGCGCCTGCGCCGCCTGATCCGCGGCGCGCAGGGCAGCAAGCCATTTTACATGGTGATCGAGAAGATTCTCGGGGAAGGCGAACAGCTGCCTTCCTTCACCGGGGTTCACGGTACCACCGGCTACGAGTGGATGAACACGATTACGCAAGCGCTGGTCGACGGCAATGGCCTCGAACCGCTCAGCGAAATCTTTCGCCAGATCAGCAGCCAGTCGCCGAAACTCGAACCGATCCTGAAGGAGGCCAAGCGCCGGGTGCTGGAAACCCTGCTGACCAGCGAGTTCACGGTGCTGACGCGCCTCCTGGCGCGCATCGCCAGCGGACACTACTCGACACGTGACTATTCCGCCGACAGCCTGCGGCAGGCGCTGGAACTCTACGTGCTGCATTTCCCGGTCTACCGGACCTATTTGACCTCGTCGGGTCCGAACGCCCATGACCGTGCGCTGATCTCGCAGACCCTCCAGAAGGCACGCGCTGACTGGTTCGCGGCCGATGACGGCATTTTCGAATTCCTGCGCGACACCCTGACCATGGACCTGCTCAAGCCCGGCCGGCCGCCACACAGCGCGCCGCGCGTGCGGCGATTTGCGCTGAAGGTGCAGCAATTCACCGGGCCGATGATGGCCAAATCGCTCGAGGACACCACGTTCTATCGCTACCACCGCCTGCTCGCACTCAACGAGGTCGGCGGCGACCCATCTGCCAGGGCGCTCTCCGTCGATGATTTTCATCAGGTCATGCAGACGCGCGCCGGGGAATGGCCGCATGGCATGACCGCGACCGCAACGCATGACACCAAGCGGGGCGAGGACGCCCGCGCCCGGATCATGGCGCTGTCCGAGATCCATGGCGAGTGGACCAGCGCCGTGGCGCGGTGGAAGGTTCTCAACGCGCCTCATCTGGTCATCGACGGCGAGATGCGGGCGCCGTCGGCGACATTCGAATACATGCTCTATCAGGCCCTGCTGGGCGCCTGGCAGCCGGACGACGAGGGGTTCCTGGAGCGGATGCAGGCCTATGCGCTGAAGGCGGCGCGCGAGGGCAAGGAAGAGACCAGCTGGCTCAATCCGCACGCGGCTTATGAAGCGGGACTGAAGACCTTCATCGCGCGCATTCTGGACCGCTCCATTTCCGCCGAGTTTCTGGACGCGCTTGATGCGCTGGCGCGGCGCGTATCGCTATTAGGCGCCTTGAACTCACTGAGCCAGATCACGCTGAAGGCAACGATGCCGGGCGTACCCGATTTCTATCAGGGCACCGAGCTTTGGGATTTCTCGCTGGTCGATCCCGATAACCGGCGACCAGTCGACTTTGCCAAACGTGCCCACCTGCTCGCTTCACTGCAGACACCGGACTGGGACCAGTTGGTGCAGGATTGGCCGAGCGGCAAGTTGAAACTGGCCTGGACGCGGCATCTCCTCAAATTGCGCACTGGGCTCGCCGATGTCTTCACCAACGGCGATTATCAGCCACTGGATATCAGCGGACCTCATCGCGACCACTTTATCGCCTTTGCCCGCCGTCGCGGCCGCGAGGCCGCAATCGTCGTCGTCACGAAATCGTCCGCGGCGTTCTCCGAGAGTGGCCGGGCGTGGCCCCGCGCCGAAAGCCATGATGCCACCCTCGACGTCACCGGTTATTCGGCGGAAGGCTTTGCCGACGCCGATGCCTCACAATTGCGGTTGTCCGACCTGTTGGCACACCTGCCTGTGGCCGTGCTGAAGGCCAGATATCACGGCGCGGCGCAGCGTGCGCCAAAGCGCAGGCGCTTGATGCCAACGCCCTAGCTCTTCTTGGTCAGCAACAGATTGCCGCGACTTCGGATCGCGGCCTGTGCCACTTCGGCGAAGCGCTGCAGCAGCCACGGCAACACGACCTCTACCTTCACATGATCGTCGGCGACATCGACATGCCCGGCAGCCGCCTGCCCGAGCGCGCGGACGCGAAAGACCATGCGGTTGTCTTCCCAACGCTCCTCATCGACGCTCAGCACCGGCACGCTCGACGCAGCGCGCGATAAACCTGTTTTGAGACGGCGCATGGCTTCTTCGCGGCCGAGGCTGTGCGGAATGGAAACGACGAGCGGTGCGGACATTGGACAAATCCTCGGGTCTGATCTTTCGGATGTAATTCCGTTCCGTTCGAAAGGAAGAGGCGGGCGCGATATGTGCACTGCAATAGGCGGAACTTTCACACCTGCCATTTGTTTTTCCGGTTGAGGGCAAGGCAAACAGGCGCCCAATGCCGGGCTGAGGAGAACTACATGTCACTCGGAACAATCATCCTGATCATTCTTATCATCGCCCTTCTCGGCGGCTTTTCCGGCATCGGCGGCGGACCGTTCTACGGCACCGGCTATTACGGTGGCGGCGGCCTCGGGCTGGTGATCGTGATCCTGCTGATATTGTTGTTGCTCGGGAAGCTGTGATCTCTGAATAGAGATGTTTTCCGTCATGGCCGGGCTTGTCCCGGCCATCCATGTCTTCCTTGCTTGAGTTCGGCAAAGACGTGGATGCCCGGGACAAGCCCGGGCATGACGGCGTGGTTGGGTTGCCGCTTCTAACCATTCCCCGCCAGCTTTTTCATCGCCGCCTTGATCGACGCCGCCGCCTCATCATAGCCCTGCCACGCCTTGGTTTTGGCCAGTAACGCCGGCACCGTGCGCACGGTGTATTTCTTTGGATCGAGATCGCCGCGCACCTGCGCCCAGGTCAGCGGCATTGAAACCGTGGCGCCCTCGCGCGCGCGCGGCGACAGCACGGCGACCGCGGTCGACATCCGGTCGTTGCGCAGATAGTCGAGGAAGATCTTTCCCTGGCGCTGCTTCTTCGACATGTTGAGCAGATAGCGCTCGGGATCGTCGTTCGCCATCCACTGGCAAACGCCCTGCGCGAACGCCTTCGCTTCCTTCCACGTCACCTTGTCCTTAGGCCCGTGGAGCAGCGGCGTCACCACGTGCAGTCCCTTGCCGCCGGTGGTCTTGCAGAAGCTCTCGAGGCCCACGGCGGTCAGCCGCTGCCGCATCTCCTTGGCGGCCTCGATCACGTCAGCAAATTCGACATTGGGCGCGGGGTCGAGATCGAACACCAGCCGGCCGGGAACATCGGGCGCATCAGGCGCGCAATTCCAGGGATGCAGTTCGAGCCCGCCGCTTTGGGCTACCGCAGCAAGGCCCTCGATGCGATCGATCTGCAAATATGGCTTGCGATCTCCCGAAACCTTGACGAGTTCGAGCAGCTCCGACTTGCCCGGCATGCCATGACGCTGAAAGAACGTCTCTCCCTTGATGCCATCGGGCGCGCGAACCACCGAGCACGGCCGCCCCTTGAGGTGGCCGATCATCCATTCGCCGACTGCTTCGAAATAACGCGCAAGATCGAGCTTGGTCACGCCCTTGCCGTCCCCACCGTCGGGCCACAGCGCCTTGTCGGGTTTTGAGATGACGACGCCCATCACCTCAGCGGATTTGCCGGCCGACGACTTGCCGGACCTGATCAACGGTTTTGTCACCTTGGTCATGACAGGCCTCTCCGCTTCAACCTCATTTGCCGGCTTGTCCTGCCGCAGCCCCTTGAACGCCGCCTGCCTGATGTTGCCGCCGTCGGTCCACCCCGCGAATTCGATCTCGGCGACGAGTTCAGGCTTCAGCCAATGCACGTCGCGGGTCTTCTTCGGCGCGTCCTTGCCGCCAAACGGGCTCTTGTCTGAACTCGCCGCCTTCAGCGCCGGCATGATGCGCCGGACCGTATCCTGCCCAAAGCCGGTGCCCACGAGGCCGACAAAGGCGAGATGACCTTCGCGATAGACGCCGGCCATCAGCGAGCGGAATTTGCCGTTGGTGGTCTTCCAGCCGCCCAGCACCACCTCGTGTCCGGCGCGGGTCTTGGATTTGGTCCAACTTTCGGACCGCCCGGATCGATACGGCGCATCCAGCTTCTTGGAGATGATGCCTTCAAGCGCCAATTTGTTGGCGGCTTCCAGGACGGAATCGCCGCTTTCCTCGAAATGCGCGACGTACTGAATCAGACGGCCCTTGCGCTTCCTGGCTTCCAGAAGCTGCTTCAGGCGCGCCTTGCGCTCGCCAAGCGGGAGGCCGCGTAGATCCTCACCGCCGGCGAACAGCAGATCGAACGCGAAGAAGATCAGGGCGCCGGTTTTGCCGTCGGAGATTGCGGCCTGCAGCGTCGAGAAATGCGGTACGCCGTGGTGGTCGAGCGCCGCGATTTCGCCGTCGATCAGCACATCCGGCAGCGATGTCGCCTCCTTGGCGATGGCGCCGAACTTTTCCGTCCAGTCCAGTGCTTTACGGGTTTTCAGGACGGCGTCGCCATCCTCGACCCGCAATTGCATGCGGTAGCCGTCGAATTTGATCTCGTGGCACCAGCCGTCCGAATTGGGTGGGCTTTCGGCGGAGGCGCAAAGTTGCGGCGCGACGAAATCCGGCATCGCGTCAATCTTCTTCGCCTTGGCGGCGGCGGGCGCCTTCGTTGGAGGCGCGGACCGCGCGATCGACGTCTTGATCGATGTTTTTCCCTGCGCCCGCGCTTCCGCCGCATCGCCGCGGTTGGAATGCCACACCGCATCCGCTTTGGTCTTGCCGCCCTTCGCCAGCATGAACGGCTTTGGCGCCCTCCCCTTGCCGTTCGCAATCTGATCCATCGAGCGGCCCGACGCGACCGATTTGTCCTCGTCGAGGATATCGTTGTCGTCCCCTTCCTTGACGAATTCGTCGCGATGCTTGATCAGCAGCCAGTTGGTGCGCTTGCCGCCATAGCGGTCGCCCTTCATCCGCACCAGCACCCAGCTGCCATGCAGCTTCTCGCCCTGCAGGTTGAATTTCAGGTCGCCCTTCTTGAAGCCGCGCTCGGGGTCGTCGGATTCCCAATAGCCGCGGTCCCAGAGCTGCACGGTCCCGCCGCCATATTGGTCATCCGGAATGGTGCCTTCGAAATCACCGTAATCGAGCGGATGGTCCTCGACCTCGACCGCGAGCCGCTTGTCGTGCGGATCGAGCGAGGGACCACGCGTCACCGCCCACGACTTGAAAACGCCGTCGAACTCCAGCCGGAGATCGTAGTGCAGCCGGGTCGCGTCATGCTTCTGGATCACGAACCGCCGCTGCTTCGACGGCGCCACCTTGACGTCGCCGGAGGGCTCGCTGGTCTTTTCGAAATCGCGTTTTTTCCGGTAGGTGTTCAGGTTTCGTAGCGACACGGTCTAGCCTCACATCCGTCCGGCGCCCCGCGAGGCGGCAACGTTATCCAAAACCCATGGTAACCGTTGAAGTTCCGAAACCAAAGCCCGCCGGGCGTGGCCTTAGCTCCATCAGCGCGTCGTCCCGGCGCCGGGACCCATACTCCGCGGCAATCATTGTTGAAGAAGGTCTCTAACGCCAGCGCCTAACCGATGGGCCGCGGCGTATGGGTCCCCCGATGCGCAATTGCGCATCTGAGCTCAAGGCCGGGACGACAGCGGTGTTTGTTGTTGCGCCGTTATCCAAAACACACCTTCGCATTCTCGCGGCGCGATGCGCCCGAGCTGTGCCAGAAACTTCCCGCCCTCTTCAAATAGAGGGCGCAGGGAAGACCGGGTGCGCGCTGCACCCGCGGTCCCGTGTGCGGTTAGCACTAAGTAGGCTGCACACGA